>JACQAG010000016.1 GCA_016195085.1 Pseudomonadota bacterium
ATCGTCGATGGCCTGCCCTGCATGGAGGCGTTCGCCGCCGTCGGAAAAGGAGTCGGGCGTTACGTTGACGATCGCCATTATGCGGGGGCGATCGAGCGCAACGCCTCCGAACGAAGCCGTCAAACGCCCGGCTGCGGCTCGGGATTGGCACCCGGCGCGGGATCGCTGCTGGTCGGCACGGAGGCGCGCCGACGGCGATCCGGACCGGAGCCGGCACCGCCGGTATCGTCGCGCACGACCTTTTCGCCGCGCAGAACCTGGTCGATCTCGTCTCTGCTCAGCATCTCGTACTCGAGGAGCGCTTTGGCGATCGTATGCAGATCCTCGAGATGATCGGTGAGGATCTGGCGGGCCTTGCCTTCGGCTTCTTCGATGAGACGGCGCACTTCCTGGTCAATGAGCTGCGCCGTCGCCTCCGACACATTCTGTGTCTGGGTCACGGCGTGGCCGAGGAAAAGTTCCTGCTCGTTCGCCTGATAGCGAACCCGGCCCAGTTTCTCGGACATGCCGAAGACGGTGATCATGCCGCGCGCGGTCTGCGTCGCGACCTGGATGTCGCTGGCCGCGCCGGTCGTCACGTTCGCGGATCGGACTTGGGCACATGCATGGCAACCAGGGCGTGGCCCGCCTCATGATAGGCCGTGAGCTTCTTTTCCTCGTCGGTCATCGCCATCGAGCGACGCTCGGTGCCCATCAGCACCTTGTCCTTGGCGTATTCGAAATCGGCCATGGTGACGAGGCGCTTGCCGACACGGGCCGCGCGCAGGGCGGCCTCGTTCACGAGGTTGGCAAGATCGGCGCCGGAGAAACCCGGCGTGCCGCGTGCCAGCACGTGCGCGTTGACGTCGGGCGCCAGCGGCACCTTGCGCATATGGACCTTGAGGATTTTTTCGCGACCGCCGACGTCGGGGTTCGGCACCACGACCTGGCGGTCGAAACGGCCGGGGCGCAGCAGCGCCGGATCGAGCACGTCGGGCCGGTTGGTGGCGGCGATCAGGATGACGCCCTCGTTAGCCTCGAAGCCGTCCATCTCGACCAGCAGCTGGTTGAGGGTCTGTTCGCGTTCGTCGTTGCCGCCGCCGAGGCCCGCGCCACGATGCCGGCCGACGGCGTCGATTTCGTCGATGAAGATGATGCACGGCGAAGCCTTCTTGGCCTGCTCGAACATGTCGCGCACGCGCGCAGCGCCGACGCCGACGAACATCTCGACGAAGTCGGAGCCCGAGATGGTGAAGAATGGCACGTTGGCTTCACCGGCGATGGCGCGCGCGAGCAGCGTCTTGCCGGTGCCCGGCGGGCGAGCAGCGTCTTGCCGGTGCCCGGCGGCCCGACCAGGAGCACGCCCTTCGGGATCTTGCCGCCGAGGCGCTGGAATTTCTGCGGATCCTTCAGGAACTCGACGATCTCCTCGAGCTCGGTCTTGGCCTCGTCGATCCCGGCCACGTCGTCGAAGGTGACCCGCCCGATCTTCTCGGTCAAAAGCCGTGCCCGGCTCTTGCCGAAGCCCATGGCCTTGCCGCCTCCGGCCTGCATCTGGCGCATGAAGAAAATCCACACGCCGATGAACAGCAGCATCGGGAACCAGGAGATGAGCACGCCCAGGAGCCCGGACATGTTGTCGTCCGGCGGCGCGGCGGCGATGCGCACATTCTTGTCGGTGAGGCGACTCACCAGGTTCGGATCGTTGGGCGCGTAGGTGTTGAAGGCGCGGCCGTCGGTGAAATGCCCGCTGATGTTGGGGCCCTGGATCGTCACCTCGGCGACGGTGCCGCGCTCGACCTCGTTCAGGAAATCCGAGAAGGCGAGGCTCGCATGCGGACCGCGGCTGGAGGAGGTCTGGAACAGATTGAAGAGCGCAACCAGCAGAACGCCGATGATGACCCAGAGCGCAAGATTCTTGCCGAAATTATTCACGTCGCCTGCCTCGCCTCGGAGCCCTGGCCCGCGCGGATGAGCGCGGGTGGGCCCGGCTACTACCCCGGGCACATCTACACCCGGAGGATATCAGATACCGCGCGAGCCAGGCGACGCAACTCTAAACTCCGCCTCGGTCAATCCCTGGGGCGGGGTAAAGCGGATCGTCGATGGGCACGCACCGGCCGGGAGATCCGACCGCACGTAGGAGAGGTGGGGCAGCGCAACCACGCCGTCAAGGTCATGAACCGCCGGGAGCGCGGCCACCGCAGCCCTGGGGATGGGGTGACGCTTGCCGGCCGCGGCCCCGTGACCAAGGCGCGCAAGCCGCCAGCCCTGGTGGGTCGCCCCTTCGCCAAATACCAGGGCGAACCGCCGATCCCACAGCATCGTGCCCAGCGCCAGCGGGCAGTCATCGAGAACCGTTCCGACCTCCCGGCTCACCAGCACCCGGCCGGAGCGGGGCGCCACCCGGCAGCCGCCGAGGGTGCGTCCGGCGCCGAGGCGCTCGATCAGGAGCGCGTCCAAGAGCCGGGCCACCGCCTTGCCTCGCGGCCGCCTTGCCGGCGCGCCCACCACGCGCAGGATCTGCGCCAGCGCCGCCCGCGCCATGTCCTCGGGCACGGAAGCGAGCGTTCCCGGGTCGAGCCAGAGATAGCCTTCCGGCAGCACCCGGACCGAGCGCGCCAAGAGATCGGCGACCGCCCGCTCGCGCTCGACGCGCGCCTGCCCGTAGCCAATGGCCTCGCGGGCGAGGGCCACCTCCGCCCCCGGCCGCTCGGCCAAGGCTTGGCGGTGCCGAACGCGGGCAAAGGCCGGGTTCAGGTTCGAGGGATCCTCGATCCACTCCTGGCCGAGATGCGTGAGCGTGGCGATCAGCCGCGCCTTCGAGATGGTGAGCAGCGGCCGCAAGAGCCGTCCCCACGGGGTGGCGAGGTCCGCGGCCATCCCGGCCAGCCCATCGGGCCCGCTCGCATCTTCGCGCCGGATCAGAAGCGTCTCGGCCTGATCGCCCCGGTGATGCGCCATCAAGAGGTGCAGGATTCCGCCGGCTTCGCACCATCGGCCCAAGAGCTGCCGCCGCGCCGCCCGGGCGGCGGCCTGAATGCCGCTCTTGGGCTTGGGGCCCGTCCAGGCGAGGGTGTGCTGAGCGATGCCGCGGCGGCCGAGCCACTCCGCCACCCGGCCAGCTTCGCCGGCCGAACCGGCGCGCAAGCCGTGATCGAGGCTGAGGGCCACGACCTCGCCCTGCCGCTCTCGGGCCCAGCCATGGGCGAGGAGGACGAGCGCCATGCTGTCGGCGCCGCCGGAGACGCCGACCGCCAGGCGTGGGGCTTTTTCCCATGGGCCGAAGCCCGCCATCAGCCGGGCGAATTCCTCAGGTGCGACGATCGCTTTGTCCGCGGCGCCGGGCGCGGCCATGGCGGCGGCTAGCGGCAGTTCGCGGTTTTGCGCTCGTTCGCCAGCTGCGCTTTCAGGTTCGCCGGCGCGTCGGGGAATTGCTCATCGAAGCGGGCGAAGGTGACGCAGGCCTCGCGGGCGCGGTTGAGCCTGGACAATGACGCCCCCAGCTTGAGCAGCGCTTCCGGCGCCCGCGTCGCCTTCGGATATTTCTGGTAGGTCTCGGCGAAGGCCTGGGCCGCTTCATCGTAGCGCTTGCGCACATAGTAGATGTTGGCGAGCCAGAACTGCGCGCCGACCGACTCGGGCTCATTGGGATGGGCGGCAAGGAACGCCTTAAAGGCGCGCTCGGCCTGCTCGTAGTCGTTCTGCGCCATGATGTTGAAGGCGAACTTGAACTGCTCCGAAGCCGGTCCGTCGGGCAGGATCGAGGCCGCCGGCGCAGCGGGACGGCCGCCTTGAGCCGACGGAGACGATGCGCCCGGGGTCGAGGGCAGGTTGGCGCTGAGCTGGCCCTGGGTCATGCTGCCGAGATTGCCGGCGGCGGGTGCGGTCGGCGATTGGCCCGGGATATTGGGCGGCGAGGCCGCGCGCTGCGCCTGGCCCGGCGTCAGCGGCCCGCCGGCGAGAGGGGGCGCTCCGGCCGCGGCAGGTGCCGGACCCGGCTGATTGCCGGGTGCTTGGCCGCCCTTCCCCTGCTCGAGCGCCCCCAGGCGGAAATCGACATCGCTCACCAGCTTGTCCAGCCGCTCGCGGAGCTGGTTGATGGAGAATTGCGTCTCCTCCAGCCGGCCGGTCATGTCGCGCATCTGGTCTTCGAGCCCGCTCACCCGGCTCTCGAAGCGTCCGACCGCGTCGGCGGACATGGGCACGGCGGAGGCTGACGGGGCGGGCAGCGGCGGTCCGCCCGACGGGGTGCTGGCCTGACCGCGATAGACCTGACGCTGCAGCGTCAAAAGGTCGCGCTCCAAGCGCTCCAGCCGGTCGGCCAGCGCCTTGCTATCGCTGGACTGGGCCCAAGCCGGCTCGCCCCCCATGATCAGGCAGGCGAGAACGGCCACGATCCGAGCGATCGTCGGAATGGATGGAAGCGTCAAAGGGGCTTGATACATCGCTGCCCTCGTCTCGTCGTGCCTAGGTTCAACCGGCACGAGGGCAAAAATAAGGCGCCGGCCCGGCTGTCCCCTACTCAGGGAACAGCCGGGCCGGCGTCGCATGCTTCACCGTCGCTTTTAATCCGCGTCGGAATTACTGAACGACCGTCACCCCACGGCGGTTCTGCGACCAGGCGGCCTCGTTCGAACCGAGGACGGCCGGACGCTCCTTGCCGTAGCTGATGGTGCTGAGGCGCGCCGCCGGGATGCCGAGGCTGACGAGATAGTCCTTCGCCGCATTGGCGCGACGCTCGCCGAGCGCCAAGTTGTATTCGCGGGTGCCGCGCTCGTCGCAATGGCCTTCGACGGCGACGCGGACGTTGCCGTATTGCTTCAGCCAGGCGGCTTGCCGCTCGAGAGTGCGGCGGGCTTCAGGCTTAAGATCGGACTTGTTGAAGTCGAAGAAAACCCGATCGCCGACATTGACGACCAGATCCTGCTGCGAGCCAGGCGTCGGGCCAGACGGCGTGGCCGTCGTGGTCGCAGTCGAGGTCGAACCTGCGCCCGCGCCCCCGGCAGCGCCGGTCGTCGACGGTGCAGTTTCGCAAGCAGCGAGCAGGATCGACGCGGCGATGAGGCTGACAAGTTTCATACGCATTCGTTGTTGCTCCTTCCGACGGAGTTCGAGATCAGTTTATTGAGGAACCTAACGGCAGTCGACGGCCTGCCTTGGACGGGTCGCTCGCGCGGTGTCCGAAAGTGACAGTCAGCCGGCCCACGGGTATACACCCATAGGTACGGACCGACGGGATCGCGGGGCAATATAACGGCGTAACCTCATGGAATCAAGGGGGACCACGCCGGATCGGAGGCATCGAGAGGCGTTATGACTTCCCGTTGGTTGAAGCCGGTCAAGTCAATTGAATAGAGTTTTACCGAACCGCCTTTTCCCTGGTCGTCCGTGGGCTGCTGGCGAAAGAACATCAGCACTCTTCCATTTGGCGCCCAGGTCGGCCCCTCATCGAGAAAGCTCTCGCTCAGAATGCGCTCACCCTTGCCGTCGGGACGCATGACGCCGATGGCGAAGGTGGAGTCCTTGATCTTGGTGAAGGCGATGAGGTCGCCGCGGGGGCTCCACACCGGCGTGCCGTAGCGGCCCCTGCCCTCATCGAAGCTGATGCGCTGCGGATTGCTGCCGTCGGAGCTCATCGTATAGAGCTGCTGGGTACCGCTGCGGTCGGAATTGAACACCACGCGCTTGCTGTCGGGCGAATAGCAAGGCGAAGTGTCGATCCAGTTGCCGGTGGTGAGCCGCGAGACCTGCCGGGTGCGCAGATCCATGGTGTAGATCTCGGATTTGCCTTCGGTCGACAGGCTGAAGATCACGCGCTGGCCGTCGGGCGAGAACCGGGGCGCGAAGGTCATGCCGGGAAAATCGCCGACCAATTCCTGCTGACCGGTATCGATGTTGAAGAGATAGACCCGCGGCTGATCGTTGTAGTAGGCGAGATAGGTGATCTCCTGGGCGGTCGGCGAGAAGCGCGGCGTCAGCACCAGCTTCTTGCCGTCGGTCAGGAAGCGATGGTTGGCGCCGTCCTGGTCCATGATGGCGAGCCGCTTGGTCGGGTTCGTCTTCGGTCCGCTTTCGGAGATGTAGACGATGCGGGTATCGAAGTAGCCGTCCTCGCCGGTCATGCGCTTGTAGATCGCATCGGAGACGATGTGCGCCACCCGCCGCCAGTTGGTCGGCACGGTGAAATAAGCAAGCCCGGTCATCTGCTGCTCGGCGAACACGTCCCAGAGCCGGAACTCGACCTTGAGCCGGCCGTCGGCCTGGCTCTCGACATTGCCATGCACCAGCGCCTGGGCGTTGATCACCCGCCAATCGGGAAAGCGCGGCTGCACCTTCAAGGATTCCGGTGTCTGGATGAAGGATTTCGGGTCGAGCGGCTTGAACAGCCCGGAGCGCTCGAGATTGGCGGAGATCACCTCGGTCACGTCGCGGCCGACCTTGATCTCCTCGGGCCTGGTCGCGGTGAAGGTGGCGATGGCGATCGGGACCGGCTCGATCTTGCCGCGGGTGATGTCGATATGCAGCTCGGCCCGCGCCGATCCGGACGCGAGCCCGGCGAAGGGCAGCGCCAGCAAGCTGGTCACCACGCCGCGCCGGCTGGGCCGGAGCCAAGCGGCGGTGGACCGGGAGACGGTCGGGGTCATGACAGCATGTCCTTCGGATTGAAGCTGATCGTGAAGGTCTTCCAAGTGTCGAACTTGTCGAGCGGCAGACGCAAGGGGCTGCAGCGCGGGTTGAGCATGGCGCGGAGCGCGCTTTCAGCCGCGGCGCGGAAGAACGGATCGGTGTACATGCGCTGCTTGTCGGCGATGTCGGCGGTGCGCACGGTGCCGTCCGGGTTCATCTGCACATAGACATCGACCACCAGGTTCTGCGCGTCGCGCGCGCCGATGGGCATGTTCCAGCATTGGGCGATCTGCGCGCGGATGGCGTCGAGCTCGCTCAGAGTGAGCGGCTGGTTGGTGGGCGGCGCCGGCGTGCGTGAGGCGGTCTGCTGCTGCGGGACCGGCGGCTGCGGGGGCGGCGGCGTCGGCTTCGGCTTCTGCTCGCTCTGCTCCTGCTGCGTGGTCGGCTGGCGCTTGGTCAGGTCGCGCAGCATCTGGTCGAAGGCGCTCGGCTGCTTCGGCGGCACCTTGGCCTGGGGCTGCGGTTCCGGCGGCTTCGGCGGCGTCGGCTTCACCGTCGGCTTCGGCGCCGGCGGCTCCACCTTGGCCTGCTGCTGCGGGGGCGTCGGTGCCGGCCGCGGCTCTTCCTTCGGCACCGGCTTCGGGATCTCCACCTTGGGCGGCGGCGGCGGCTCCGGCTTCGGCTCGGTCTTGGGCGGCGGCGGTGGGAGTGGCGGAGGCGGAGGCGGAGGCGGAGGCGGAGGTGGCGGCTCCGGCTTCGGCGGCGTCGGCGGTGGCGGCGCCGGCGTCGGTACCTGCGCCACCTCTCGCTTCGGCTCCGGTTTCGGTGCCGGCGGCGGCAGATTGGTCTTGGGCGCGATGGTGATGATGTCGACCATGATCGGCTGGTCGGCCAGTACGATGGGCTGCGTCAGATGCGGCAAGCCGAGGATCGCGATGAGGATGATCGCGACGTGCAGACAAGCAGAGAGGATGATGCCCTTGCGCATGGCTCGCTAGTTCGTGCGGGCTCCGCCGGCGCGCGGGCGCGGCGGCTGGCGCGCCGTGCCGCCCTCGGGCATCTCCGCGATCAAGGCAACGCGGTCGAATCCGGCGGAGCTCACCAGGCCCATGACCTCCATGACGCGTCCATAGGAGATGGCCTTGTCGCCGCGCACGAAGATGCGCTGGTCGGGTTTGTTCTTCTGGATGGCGAGGAGGCGCGGCACCAGCTGGTCGGGTGCGACCTCGCTCTCCTGGATGAAGATGCGACCCTGGCCGTCGACGCTGATGGTCAACGGCTCCACCTGCTCGTTGATCGAAGCGGCCTGGGTCTTCGGCAGGTCGACCGGCACGCCGACGGTGAGCAAGGGTGCCGCCACCATGAAGACGATGAGCAGCACCAGCATGACGTCGACGAACGGCGTCACGTTGATCTCGCTTAGGGGCTTGTAGCGGGTGCGCGAGCCCCGGGTCGGGCGGCCGAGGAGATGGGCTGCCATTACTCGGCCTCGTCCATTTGCCTCGATAGGATGGCGCCGAACTCGGTGGCGAAGCCCTCCAGCCGGTTCGCATAGCGGCCGAGGTCGTTCGAGATCTTGTTGTAGGCGATCACCGCGGGAATCGCCGCCACCAGGCCAAGGGCGGTCGCGAACAAGGCTTCGGCGATGCCCGGCGCCACCACGGCGAGCGAGGTGTTCTTGGTGGCGGCGATCGACTGGAAGCTGTTCATGATGCCCCACACGGTGCCGAAGAGGCCGATGAAGGGTGCGGTCGATCCGACCGAGGCGAGGAACGGCATATAGCGCTCGAGCTGCACGATCTCGCGCTCGGCGGTCAGCGACATCACCTGATCGATGCGCTGGCGGAGACTGGCCCGCATCTGCCCGGTCGCGGTCAAGCCCTTCGCCGCCGAGCGGCGCCATTCGCGCATCGCCGAGGAGAAGATCGCCGACATCGGATCGGTCGGCCGGTGGCCGATATGATCGTAAAGGTCTTCGAGCGAGCCGCCGGACCAGAACTGCTCCTCGAACTCGGCCGCGCGCGCCTGCAGGCGACGGATGCGGATGAGCTTGTCGAAGATGATCGCCCAGCACCAGAACGAGGCCAGCGCCAGGATCACCATGACGACCTTGACGATGATGTCGGCGGACAGGAACAGGCCCCACATGCTCATGTCGGCGGCGCCGACGGAGCCGGCGAGCGTGACCGAGTTAACGACCGATGGATCCATGCCTAGCTCTCACTTCGAATGGTCATTGGAAAGCGGCCGCGATCGCGGACCGGAGATCGTTCGGCAGCCGCGCCGGCCGTCCGGCGGCGGTGACGCAAGCCAGCGTCAGCACCAACCGCGCCAAGGCGCCGCCGGCGCGGGTAATCGTCTGCTCGGCCATGAGCCGGGCGCCGCCCACTTCGAGAATGCGGGTCGCCACCTGCAGCTCGTCGTCGAGCCGCGCCGGCGCCCGATAGTCGATCTCGCAACGCCTGACGGTGAACACCAGACCCAGCCGGCTGGCGAGCTCGCTGTGGCTCAAGCCCAGCCCACGCATCATCTCGGTGCGGGCGCGTTCGGCGTATTTCAGATAGTTGCCGTGGTAGACCACGCCTGCCGCATCCGTGTCCTCGTAGTAGACGCGGATCGGAAAGCGGTGCACGCCGCCTTCGAGCGATCCCGCGCTGGGGTGCTGGCGCTCAGGCATCGTCGGTCCCGGTGCCGGCGAGGAGCTCGAGCTGGGCGGTGCCGCTGGGCAGCGGCAGCCCCAGATAGCGATAGCCCCGGGCCGCCAGCATGCGGCCGCGCGGGGTGCGCTGCACCAGCCCCTGCTGCATGAGATAGGGCTCGATCACATCCTCGATCACGTCGCGCTGCTCGGAGAGCGCCGCCGACAGGGTCTCCACGCCGACCGGCCCGCCGGCATAGTGCTCGTAGATGCAGCTGAGATAGCGCCGATCCATCGCATCCAGACCCTGGCGGTCGACCTCGAGGCGATTGAGCGCCGCATCCGCCGCCGCGGCGTCGATCGCGACCGCGCCGGCGACCGCGGCGAAGTCTCTGACCCGCCGCAAGAGCCGCCCGGCGACCCTGGGCGTGCCGCGGCCGCGCCGCGCGATCTCGATGGCGCCGTCACGGGTCAACTCGATGCCGAAGATCCCGGCGGCGCGGCTGACGATCTGCACCAGCTCGTCGGTCTCGTAGAAGGACAGCCGCAAGGGAATGCCGAAGCGCTCGCGCAAGGGCGTGGTGATGAGCCCCGAGCGGGTGGTGGCACCGACGAGCGTGAAGGGCGGGAGATCGATGCGGATCGACCGGGCGGCCGGTCCTTCGCCGATGATGAGGTCGAGCTGGAAGTCCTCCATCGCTGGATAGAGCATCTCTTCCACGGCAGGATTGAGGCGATGGATCTCGTCGATGAACAAGACGTCGCGCGGCTGCAGGTTGGTGAGGATCGCCGCCAGATCGCCGGCGCGCGCGATCACCGGCCCGGAGGTGGCGCGGAAGCTCGCCCCCAGCTCATGGGCGACGATCTGGGCGAGCGTGGTCTTGCCGAGACCCGGCGGCCCATGCAGAAGCACGTGATCCAAAGCCTCGCCGCGGGCCCGCGCCGCCTCGATGAAGACCTTCAGGTTCTGGCAAGCCTGGCGCTGGCCGACGAAGTCGCCGAGGCTGCGTGGGCGGATGCTGGTCTCGCCCGCATCCGCCTCCACGCGCTCGCCTTGGATCACGCGCCCTGCGGGCGGCGCACCGGATGCCGGCTCGGCCGGATCGGCGCTCATCGTGCCAGCTCCTTGAGGCTGGCCTTGATCAAGGCCTCGACCGAAGCCTTAGTGCCGAGCCCGCCGGCGACGCTGGCAACCGCACCGAAGGCCTCGCTGCGGCCGTAGCCGAGATTGACCAGGGCGGAGACAGCATCGGCCGCCGGCCCGCCCTCGACCGCCGCGGCCGGCATGGTGCTCGTGCGTGCGGCCTGGCCCAGCATGAGCCCGGCCGCCTTGTCCTTGAGCTCGTTCACGATGCGCTGGGCCAGCTTCGGTCCAACCCCGTCGGCGCGGGTCAACAGCGCCTTGTCCTGGGCGGCGACCGCGCGCGCGAGATCATCGGGCTCCAAGACCGAGAGCAGCGACAAGGCGATGCGCGCACCCACGCCCTGCACCGTCACCAGGAGACGGAACCAGTCGCGCTCGGCGCCGCTGGCGAAGCCCAAGAGCTGCAGGCGGTCCTCGCGCAGCTGGGTCTCGATGACGAGGGAGGCGATGCTGCCCTGGGCCGGCAGACGCTCGAGCGTTCGCCGCCCGCAATGCACGAGATAGCCCACGCCGCTCACATCGATGATGGCCCAGTCCTCGCCCCTGGAGTCGACGCGGCCGGTGAGCTTGCCGATCATCGCCCGATCCCCACGGCGATGCGCGCCGTCCAGGCGTTCCTGGTGCCGACATGATGGGCATGGCAGATGGCGACCGCGAGCGCGTCGGCGGCGTCCGCGCCCGAAGGCCGCGAGCCCGGAAGCAGCAAGCGCACCATGTGCTCGACCTGGGCCTTGTCGGCGTGCCCGGCGCCGACGACGGTCTTCTTCACCTGATTGGGCGCGTATTCCGAGACGGGCAGGCCGGAGCGGGCCGGAGCCAGCACCACGACGCCGCGGGCGAGGCCCAGCTTGAGCGTCGAATCCGGGTTCTTGTTGACGAAGGTCTCCTCGACCGCGGCCTCGTCCGGGCTGTAGCGGGCGATCACCGCCAGCACGCCCTCATGCAGCACGACCAGCCGGCGCGCAATCTCGCCGCCCTTGGCGTGGATGACGCCATCGGCGACGTAGATGAGGCGGTTGCCTTCCACGTCGATGATACCCCAGCCAGTGTGGCGCAGGCCCGGGTCGAGACCGAGCAGCCGCATGATCAGTCGGCCCTCCGGTTACGCCGTCAGCTTTTCGAGGACGGCGTCGGCCACCTCGTAATTGGCCGAGACGGCCTGTACATCGTCGTTGTCTTCGAGCGCGTCCAAGAGCTTCAAGAGCGCTTCCGCCGCTTCCTCGCCGACGGGGACGCTGGAGCGCGGCCGCCAGCCGAGCCGGGCCCGCACCGGCGCGCCGAAGCGCGCCTCGAGCTTGTCGCGCACCTGCGAGAAATCCTCGGGCGTCGTGGTGATCTCGTGCCCGGAGGCGTCCGACGCGACGTTCTCGGCGCCGGCGTCTAAGGCGGCCTCGAACATCTGATCGGGACCGGCCGCCGCCGCCGGGTAGGCGATCTGGCCGATGCGGTCGAACATGAAGGCGACGCTGCCCGCTTCGCCGAGCGCGCCGCCGGCCTTGGAAAAGACCGAGCGGATCTCGGCCACCGTCCGGTTCCGGTTGTCGGTGAGCGCGTCGACCAGGATCGCGACCCCGCCGGGGCCGTAACCCTCGTAGCGCACCTCTTCGAAGGCACTGCCATCGTCACCGCCGGCACCCTTTTTGATCGCCCGCTCGATCGTGTCCTTGGGCATGTTCGCCTGGCGTGCGGCGGTCATTGCCGCTTTCAACCTAGGGTTGGTTGCGGGGTCGGGAAGACCCAACCTGGCCGCGGCGGTCATTTCACGGATGAGCTTGGTAAACAGCTTGGCGCGCTTGGCGTCCTGCGCGCCTTTGCGATACATGATGTTCTTGAATTGTGAATGACCGGCCATCGCGACCCAACCCAAGTCCTTCGTAGGCAAAGGCAATTCATATACCAGATCTGGTAGCTCGGCGCACCCAGGGCCTTTGTTTGCTAACAATCTATTATGGCGGGAATGGGGCGTGGCTCAGGCTGGCTTTTCCGCCAGGCCGTTGTTATAGACTGCAAGGTATTAACGAGCGCGGCGGCCCGGACGGTCGGGCGGAAGCCGCCTCGATCGGGGCGGGTCCGGACAGGGCAGGAGCCAGGGGGCGGAGCGTGCCAGCGGCAGCGGCGAGGAGTCGCCCGACGCCGGCTGCGCCAAGGGGGAAGCGGGGCGGCATGGTGGATTACCACCAATGATGGGCTATCGCCTCGACCGGCTGACGGTCCTGGTTGTCGACGACAACCAGCACATGCGGAGTCTCATCCGCACCATCCTCGAGGCGCTGGGCGTGAGCTCGATCATCGAAGCCCGCGACGGCCAGCACGCGCTGGAGAAGCTCGCCTCCCAGCAGGTCGATCTCATCATCGTCGACTGGAACATGGAGCCGATGGACGGGCTGGCGCTCACCCGCCACATCCGCAGCTCCGCCGACAGCCCCGATCCGTTCGTCCCCATCGTCATGCTATCCGGACACACCGAGAAGGCGCGCGTCATGCAGGCGCGCGACGCCGGCATCACCGAATTCATGGCCAAGCCCGTCTCCGCCCGCTCGCTCTACGCGCGGATCGTCTCGATCATCGAAAATCCGCGCCCCTTCGTGCGCACCAAAGACTATTTCGGGCCCGATCGCCGCCGCCAGATGCTGCCTTTCGAGGGCCCGGAGCGGCGGACTGCCGCGGAGGGTGCCGCCGCCGCCAAGCCGGGCGGCGCGGCCGGGCCGCTTTCCGGCGACCAGCAGGCGGCGCTGAAGAAGGCCAAAGACGCGATCAAGACGTTGCAGAAGAGCTAGATCGATACGCCGATGAGGTTGTCATGAGCGACGAGAAGGCAAAGAGCGCGGTCGAGGTGATCCACCCGCCCAACAAGCTCCGCGCCCGGGTCGGGCCCGGGACCAAGGGGATGGATCCGCAGCTGCTCGCCAAGGCCGAAGAGGCCGTGGTCAAGGTGCAGAATTCGATCGACTTCGCCGCCCAGGTGGCACCCGACCTTGCGAAGATCGCAACCGCCCTTCAGCACATCAGCAAACGCGAGGAGCAGCAGAAGCATCTCGAGGCGATGTTCCAGGTCGTGCACGACCTCAGAGGCGGCGGCACCAGCTTCGGCTATCCCTTGGTCACGCAGATCGGCAGCCTCTTGTGCAAGTACATCGAGCACCGCGAGGACGCCGATGACGGCGAGATCGACGTGATCCGTGCCCATGTCGATGCGTTGCGTGCCGTGGTCTTGAGCAAGCTCAAAGGCGATGGCGGCGCGATCGGCCAGGAGATCGTCAAAGGCCTGCACAAGATCGTGCTGAGCCAAGTCCCGCCGACGGAATAGCACCTGTCCCACCCCGTGCGCGCCCGGGACTGGGACAGTGGGACGACCGTAACGCATTGATTTCATTGAGCCGCCCGACCGCGATCCAGTGCGGAATAGTCCCAGCGCCCGCGCCGACAAATGCCCCCACCCCAGCCCTCCCCCACGCTACGCATGGGGGAGGGAGCGACGATGTCGTGCTCCCTCCTCCGCCGTCAGGCGGGGGAGGGCTGGGGTGGGGGCACGCTGTCGGAGACGATACCGTCCAGGCGCTCTCTCACGGCATCGCCGGAGCCAGCCTGCCGCCTTGGCGCACCGGGGCGACGCGGCTGGCCTTGCCGGTTTCCTCGTCGGTCTCAAGGAAGACCGCGCACAGCGTCGCCTCGCCATCGGCCGGCTCCAGCCTCTCCGTCGGCAGCTTGCGGGTGAAGCGCAGGATCGGCACGTGCTTCTTCATGCCGATGACCGAGTCATAGTCCCCGCACATGCCGGCATCGGTCTGGAAGGCGGTGCCGCCGGGCAGGATTTGGGCGTCCGCGGTGGGAACGTGGCTGTGGGAGCCCACCACCAAGGACACCCGACCGTCGAGGGCATGGGCCATCGCCTGCTTCTCGCTGGTCGCCTCGGCGTGCATGTCGACCACGATCGCCGCCACCGTACCGCCCAGCCTTTGGCGCGCCAGCTCCTTCTCGACCGCCTGGAAGGGATCGTCGATCGCATCCATGAACACCCGGCCGAGAAGATTGACGACGAGGATCTTGCGGCCGCCGGGAGCGTTGAAAACGGCAGCGCCACGGCCGGGCGTGCCCGGCGGGAAATTGTGCGGCCTCAGGATCCGGGGCTCGCGTTCGATGGTGCCGACGAGCTCCTTCTGGTCCCAGGTGTGATTGCCGCCGGTGATCGCATCGACCCCGGCGGCGAACAGGCTCTCGCCGATGGCAAGAGTGAGACCGAAGCCGCCGGCGGCGTTCTCGCCATTGGCGATGACAAAATCGAGGGCGAGCTCGCGGCGGAGCCGCGGCACATGCAGGGCTACCGCCTCGCGGCCGCTGCGCCCGACGATGTCACCGCAAAAGAGAATGCGCACCCGGTGGGTCCCCTATCCTGATCGCCTCGGCATCCGTCACCACCCAGTCGAGCCGCTCGTCGCTCTCCCCACGGGGCACCTCCGGGACTTCCTGCCCGGCAAAGGCGACACCGACCGACGTCACCCGCCGGTGCCGGCGCAACTGGGCCAACGTCCGGTCGTAGAAGCCGCCGCCATAGCCGAGGCGATAGCCGGCGCGGTCGAAGGCAAGCAGCGGCACCAATAGCAGGTCCGGCTCGATCTGGGGCGCCTCTGGGGCCGGGACCGACAGGCCGAAGCGCGCCGCCACCAACGTGTCTCCCGGTTGCCAGCGGCGGAAGAGCAAGGGCTCGCCGCGGCGAATGACCACGGGCAGGCCGATCGGATGGCCCCGGCGATCGAGTGCCGCCAGGAGCGGCCGCACGTCGATCTCATCACCAATCGGCCAGAAACCGGAAACCGCCAGCCCGGGTGCCAGAGGCGGCAGCGACTGGAAGCGCTGGACCAGCAAGCCGCCTGCTTCCAGCCGCGAGAGACCGGCCCGCTTGGTCAGCATGAGCTGGCGCAGCCGACGCTTTGCCGCGTCGGGCCCGGCGGCATGAGGCGCATCAGTCGCTCGGGTCAAGTCGGCCGTCATGGAAGCGGGAATTGAGGTTCGGGCGGTGCCGCCGTGGCCGTTAGCCGTGTATATCCTCTGTGGCCTGCTACGCAGGTGGGCGCCATGTACCGAGGCCAAGACCCCGGCAGGGACAGCTCCCAGAGGATGGGTATTGGCCCCAGGGATAGTGTGGCAGATCGCACCGAGCAGCATCCGCCCGAGAGTTGAACTTAGGCACCTTCCAGCCGAGCGGCAAGGGACTCGATGCGCGCGGCCACGGCTTCGATCGCCGCCGCCATCGCCTCGCCATCGGCTGGCTTGGCGGCGGCCGGCTTGTCGATGCCGCCCTTGGCTTCGCCCAGCTCATCGGCGATGACGAGGCTCGCCATCACCAGGAGCCTGGTGTCGCCGATCTGGCCCGCCTGCGCCACCAGCTGCTTCACCTTGGCGTTGACGTAGCGCCCGAGCTCCTCCAGATGCGGCTCCTCGCCATCGGCGCAGGCGACCCGGTAGGGTCTGCCATTGATGTCGATGGTGATCTGGCCCATTCCTAGCCTTCCATCACCAGCTTCAAGCGGCCGATGGCGCCGTCGAGACGGTTCGAGACGGAATCGGCAGCCTGGGCCAGGCGCGCATATTCGGCGCGGGCATCGGCAAGCGCCGTCTTCAGCGCCTCGCGCTCGCGGCGGTCAATGGCGTCCCGTTTGGCGATCGCCGCCTCCAGGCGCAAGAGCGCCTTATCCAGCCGCTCGATCGCTGGGACCAGTCTCGACATGGGGCGACCATAAGGCGCGCCTCGATAGGGCGTCAATTGCGCTGGACAGAGATGATTAATGCGCAATTGACGGGGGGTGCCCGAGCCGGCATGTTCCGGCCGCCACCACCCGCCCCGGACCCGATACGGTGACGCCCGACAGCGCCCAGGCCTCGACCATCGGCCACGACATGCTCGCCAATGCCATCCGCGCGCTGGCGATGGATGCGGTCGAGCAGGCCAAGGCCGGCCATCCCGGCATGCCCATGGGCATGGCCGATGTGGCAACCGTGCTGTTCACGCGCTTCCTCAAATACGATCCGGAGCATCCGGAGTGGCCGGATCGCGACCGCTTCGTGCTCTCCGCCGGCCACGGCTCGATGCTGCTCTATGCGCTCCTCTATCTCACCGGCTATGCCGACATGACGATGGAGGAGATCCGCCGCTTCCGTCAGCTCCATAGCCGCACGCCCGGGCATCCGGAATGGGGCCACGCCGCCGGCGTGGAGACCACCACCGGACCCCTCGGCCAGGGATTGGCCAATGCGGTCGGCATGGCGATTGCCGAGCGCCTGCTGGCGACCCGGTTCGGCCCGGAGCTCGTCGACCATCACACCTATTGCGTGGTCGGCGACGGTTGCCTCATGGAAGGGATCAGCCATGAGGCGCTCTCGCTCGCCGGACATTTGCGTCTGTCGAAGCTGATCGTGCTGTTCGACGACAACCACATCTCGATCGACGGACCCACCAGCCTCGCCGTCTCCGACGATCAGACCCAGCGCTTCGCCGCCTCGGGCTGGCGGGCGGAGGCGATCGACGGCCACGACGCCGCTCAAATCGCCGGCGCGCTCGAGCGGGCGCGTGGGAGCGACCGGCCGTCCTTCATCGCCTGCCGGACCACGATCGCCCGCGGCGCGCCGACCAAGGCGGGCACCGCCGCCTCCCATGGCTCGCCCTTGGGAGCAAAGGAGATCGAGGGCGCCCGCACCGCCTTGGGCTGGACCTATCCGGCCTTCACCGTGCCGGAGCCGGTGCTCGCCGCCTGGCGCAAGGCCGGCGGCAGCGGTGCCGCCGCCTACCAGGCCTGGTCCGGGCGGCATGCGGCCATCAATCATCCCGACTTCGAGCGCGCGCTCACCGGCGCGCTGCCGGAGGCGTTCGGCACCACCATCACCGACCTAAAGCGCCAGCTATTCGCCGAGGCGCCGAAGCTAGCGACGCGGCAAGCCTCGGGCAACGTCCTGGAAAGGCTGTCGGCGGCGATCCCTGAGCTCATCGGCGGCTCGGCCGACTTGACCGGATCCAACAACACCAAGACGAAGGCGCAAGCGGTCATCGCCCGCGACAATTT
This sequence comes from Pseudomonadota bacterium, assembly GCA_016195085.1. Classification (NCBI taxonomy): domain Bacteria; kingdom Pseudomonadati; phylum Pseudomonadota; species Pseudomonadota bacterium. The sequence continues at coordinate 17,447 of JACQAG010000016.1, forward strand.
CGCCGGCCGCTATCTCCACTACGGCGTGCGCGAGCATGGGATGGCGGCGGCCATGAACGGCATGGCGCTGCATGGCGGCGTCATTCCCTATGGCGGCACCTTCCTCACCTTCAGCGACTATTGCCGTCCGGCGATCCGGCTCGCGGCCCTGATGGGCATTCGGGTCGTGCATGTGATGACCCACGACTCGATCGGGCTCGGCGAGGACGGACCGACGCACCAGCCGGTCGAGCATCTGGCCGCCTTGCGCGCCATTCCGCGCCTGCAGGTCTTCCGCCCGGCGGATGCGGTGGAGACCGCCGAGTGCTGGGCACTGGCGCTGGCCGATGAGACGCGGCCTTCGGTCATCGCGCTCACCCGCCAAGCGGTGCCGCCGGTGCGCCGGGAGCATGTCGAGGAGAACCTGTCGGCCCGCGGCGCCTATGTGCTGGCCGAAGCCACGGGCAAGCGGCGGGCGACGGTGATGGCGACGGGCTCGGAGGTCCAGGTGGCGCTTGCCGCCCGCGAGCTCCTCGAGGCGAAGGGTGTCGCGACCGCGGTTGTGTCCATGCCGTGCTGGTCATTGTTCGACCAGCAGTCCGATCCCTATCGTCGAGAGGTGCTGGGCGAGGGCGTCCGGGTCGCCGTCGAGGCTGCCATCGCCTTCGGCTGGGAACGCTATCTCGGCCCCAAGGGCGGCTTCGTAGGCATGACCGGCTTCGGCGCCTCGGCGCCCGCGGAGGACCTCTACAAGCATTACGGCATCACCGCCGATGCCGTCGCCGCCGCCGTCCTGGCGCGGCTCTAAATCTCTCGCGGAGGAATTCGGATGACGCTACGAGTTTCGATCAACGGGTTCGGCCGCATCGGACGCCTGGTCTTGCGCGCGCTGGCCGAGAGCGGCCGGCGCGACCTGACGGTGGTCGGCGTCAACGATCTCGGGCCCGTCGAAAGCAATGCGCACCTCTTTCGCTACGATTCCGTGCATGGCCGCTTTCCCGGCACGGTTACGACCGGTCTCGGGACCATGGATGTGGGCCAAGGCCCGATCAAGGTCACTGCCGAGCGCGATCCGGCGAAGCTGCCCTGGAAGGAGCTCGGCGTCGACGTCGCGCTCGAATGCACCGGCATCTTCACCAAGCGCGAGGCGGCGGCGAAGCACCTCGAGGCCGGCGCCAAGCGCGTGCTGGTTTCCGCCCCGGCCGACGGCGTCGATCTGACGGTCGTCTACGGCGTCAACCACGACGCGCTCAACGCCAAGCACACCGTGGTCTCGAACGCTTCCTGCACCACCAACTGCCTGGCGCCGGTCGCCTATGTGCTGAACCGCGCGGTCGGCATCGAGCAGGGCTTCATGACCACCATCCACGCCTATACCGGCGATCAGAGCACGGTCGATACGCTGCACAAAGACCTCAGGCGGGCGCGGGCGGCGGCGCTCTCGATGATCCCGACCTCGACCGGTGCGGCGAAGGCGGTGGGCTTGGTCCTGCCCGAGCTCAACGGCAAGCTCGACGGCACCTCCATCCGCGTGCCGACCGCCAATGTGAGCTTGATCGACTTCAAGTTCATGGCCGGGCGCAAGACCACCGTCGAGGAAGTGAACGGCGCGATGGAGCGGGCTGCCAACGACAACCGCCTGAAGGGCATCCTCGGCATCAACAAGGAAGAGCTGGTCTCCACCGACTTCAACCACAGCAGCTACAGCTCGACCTTCGATGTGACGCAGACCAAGGTGATCGACGGACGGTTCGTGCGCGTGCTGTCCTGGTACGACAACGAGTGGGGATTCTCCAACCGCATGCTCGACACCGCAGCCGCGATGGGGCGGCTCGGCTGAACCCTCGAGCCGGAGAGCGCGCAGTCGTCATTCACGGTCTTGACCATGCGCTGGCCGCGCTCGCGGCGGCGGACGCGCTCTTAGTGCCGGTGTCGCTGTGGAGTGCGGTGGGAGCCGCGGCCTATCTCGGGCCGCTCTATTGGCAGGCGCTCATCCAGCGAGCCCGCGAGGCGCACCCCCGTGCGACCTTCATCGCCGTGCTCGATTGCGCCGAGCGGCCGGGCGACGTGCTGGCGGCACTCCGCCAGGGCTTGACCGAGCTCAGCTTCTCCGGAAATGCGGCGACGGCCTCGAAGCTCATGGAGATTGCCCGGCAGAAGGGCGCACGGCTCTACCTGGAACGCCCCCATGCCCTCGACCTCCGGGAGGTCGCCAATCCCATCGAGGCCTGTCGCCTATGGTTTTGTCCCAGCGTTGAAAATTCCCCGCCGCTCGGCTAAGGAGCAAACCAAGGCGCCCATCCGCCCTCGGAGGAACTCCCATGAAATTGTCACAGCGCGTCAAGAAGATCCTCGCCAACTACGAAAGCGACACGCCGGGCACCAAGGCCAATCTGGCGCGCATCTTGATGAACGGCCGCCTCGGCGGATCGGGCAAGCTGGTGATCCTGCCGGTCGACCAGGGCTTCGAGCACGGGCCCGCCCGCAGCTTCGCGCCCAATCCCGCCGCCTATGATCCCCATTACCACTTCCGCCTGGCGATCGCCGCCGGGCTCTCGGCCTATGCCGCCCCGCTCGGCATGCTGGAAGCCGGCGCCGACAGCTTCGCCGGCGCCATTCCGACCATCCTCAAGGTCAACAGCGCGAACGCGCTCTCCCGCGAGAAGGAGGCGGCGAACCAGGCGGTGACCGGCTCGGTCAAGGATGCCTTGCGGCTCGGCTGCGCCGCCGTCGGCTTCACCATCTATCCCGGGTCCGACAAGGCCTACGACATGATGGAGGAGGTGGCCGAGATGTCGCGCGAGGCGAAGTCGGTCGGGCTTGCCACCGTCGTCTGGTCCTATCCCCGCGGCGGCAGCTTGTCCAAGCAAGGCGAAACGGCGATCGACGTCTCCGCCTATGCCGCCCATATGGCAGCCCTGCTCGGCGCCCATATCATCAAGGTGAAGCCGCCCACGCAGCACATCGAGCAAGATGCGGCGAAGAAGGTCTACGAGGCGCAGAAGGTGCCGATCGCAAGCCTGGCCGAGCGCGTGCGCCATGTCGTGCAGTCGACCTTCGACGGCCGCCGGCTGGTGGTCTTCTCCGGCGGCGAGGCGAAGGATCTCGACGGTCTCTATCAGGAGGTCCGTGCCATCCGCGACGGCGGCGCCACCGGCTCCATCATCGGCCGCAACACCTTTCAGCGCCCGCCCAAGGACGCCATGGCGATGCTGGACATCATCGTCAAGATCTTCCAAGGCAAGGCGTAGCCGGAATTTCCCGCTCACCGCTGCCCTGTCGTCTCTACCTGGTGACGCCGCCCGCGTTGGCTGCGGCGGCATTCAGGGATCCGCTCGCCCGCGCGCTCGATGCCGGTGCGGTGGCCGCGGTGCAGCTCCGGCTCAAGCAAGCGAGCGACGACGAGATCCGCCGTGCCTCAGAGCTGTTGATGCCGGTGGCACGGGCGCGCGATGCCGCCTTCATCCTCAACGACCGGCCGGATCTCGCCCACGAGCTCGATTGCGACGGCGTCCATGTCGGCCAGGAGGACGCGCCCTACGCCGAAGCGCGGCGGCTCCTGGGAGCCGAGCGCACCGTGGGCGTCACCTGCCACGACTCGCGCCACCTGGCGATGGAGGCGGCCGAGGCCGGCGCCGATTACGTCGCCTTCGGCGCCTTCTTCGCCACCTCGACCAAGGCGCCGAAGACGCAAGCCGGCCTCGAGCTCCTGGAATGGTGGAGCGAGATCATGGAAGTGCCGTCGGTCGCCATCGGCGGCATCACGGTGGAGAATTGCCGGCCGGTGGTCGAGGCCGGCGCCGATTTCCTGGCGGTCGTCTCCGGCGTGTGGAGCCATCCCGCCGGCCCCGACGCCGCGGTCAAAGGCTTCGAGCGCATCTTCGCCGAGGTGGCGGGACGATAGGTCCGTCGTCGCGGCGGGGGTTCTCCTGGCGCCCCATGAGAGACTCACCGCAGGGCCCGCAGAGAAGCGCCGAGAGCGCCGAGGAGAACGGCACGCGCTCCGCGCCATGAGTCTTCTCCTCTGCGCCCTCTGCGCCTTTCGCCCTCCGCGTCCTCTGCGGTGAAATCTCCCGATCCGCCGCACCAGACGTCCAACGTCACGTGCAGTGTGTTGCGTCGCCTGGGTCCTGCTGATAGGGTCCGCGGCCTTCCGAATAAGCTGGATTTTCCGGTGGCCGTCCGTTCGCCGCTCATCAACGTCATGGTCAACGCCGTCTACAAGGCGGCGAAGCGGCTGGTGCGCGACTTCGGCGAGGTCGAGCAGCTGCAGGTGAGCAAGAAGGGTCCGGCGGATTTCGTCTCGGCCGCCGATCTGCAGGCGGAGAAGACGCTCCGCCAGGAGCTGGCGAAGGCGCGGCCGGACTTCGGCATGCTGATGGAGGAGAGCGGGGCCGCGGAAGGACGCGACACGTCCCACCGTTGGGTCGTCGATCCCCTCGACGGCACCACCAACTTCCTCCACGGCATTCCGCATTTCTGCATCTCGGTCGGGCTCGAGCGCGACGGCGAGCCGGTCGCCGGCGTCATCTACGAGCCGGTCCGCGATCAGCTCTATTGGGGCGAAAAGGGTGGGGGCGCCTACCTCAACGACCAGCGGCTCCGGGTCTCGGCCCGGCGCCGGATGGACGAAGCCGTGTTCGCCACCGGCATTCCCTTCGCCGGCCATGGCGAGCATGAGCAGTTTCTGGCGGAGCTGGCGGCGGTCATGGCGGTCTCCGCCGGCATCCGGCGCCAGGGTGCGGCCGCCCTCGACCTCGCCTATGTCGCCGCCGGCCGCTACGACGGCTACTGGGAGGCCCCGATCATGCCCTGGGATATGTGCGCCGGCATCGTGCTGGTGCGCGAGGCCGGCGGCTATGTCAGCGAGATCATGGGCGGGCACGACATGATGCGCTCGGGCAGCGTGCTTGCGGCCAATGACCATTTGCATCTGCCGCTCGGCAAGGTGCTGCGCGATTCGCACGCCAAGCGCCGCTGATTCGCCACATTTCTCGGCCAAATGGCTCCCTGAGGGGCCCAGAGCAAGGCGCGGGCGCAAGGCGATTGTGGGTCCCTGCGGGCTTGGGGTATGGTGCCCCGGCCGTTGGCAATGGTGGATTCGGGGCCGTAACGTGCGTAGGGCCAGCGACTATATGACCCGATGTGACGCGACCGCGGCCTGCGCCGGCATCGGTGCATTGCTGTTCGTTTCTCTGGGCTTCGCCGGCGGCCTCGGCGCCCAGACGCCGACCGTGGTGGTCGGCACCGAGCGGCCCAATGTCTTCGTCGACCAGAGCGTGCTCGACGCGCTCGGGCCGAGCCCGACCTTGCCGCAGCTCTTACGCGGGTCCAGCCCCAGCCAAAGGGTGACTTTGCACCCGCCGAGCCGGCCGACGGTGTCGGCCCCGGCCCAGCCGAGGGCGCCAAGCGTGGCGCAGCCGATCCAGCCAACTCCGCCGTCGCAAGCGGCGCCGACGCGCTCGGCGTCGAGCGCCAGTCCCGCGGCGACACCGGCGCCGCAAGCCGCCGCATCACCCCCCGCGCCGCCGCCGGCACCTCCCCCACAGGCCGCAACCCAACCCGGCCCCGCCCCGCGCCCGGCGCCGGCGCCCTCTGCCAGTGCCGCCGCGCCGCCGCCGGCCGCCACGTCGATCCCTGCCCCGCAGCCGCCGCCACCGCCGCCCGTGGTGGCCTCGGCACAACCCGCGGCACCCACCCCGAGCGCGCCGCGCAGCGCATCCGCGGGTGCTGGCAGCTCTCAGCAAGCCTCTGCGCCTCCGGCGCCTGCCGCCAACCAGCCGCCGGCCATTGCGTTTGCCGGCGGCAGCTTCGACTTGCCTGCCGGCGCCGACCGCACGCTGAAGCAATTGGCCGAGCGGCTGAAATCCAATGAGTCGCTCCGCCTGCAGCTCCTCGCCTTTGCCAGCGGCACGCCGGAGACGGCGAGCCAGGCGCGGCGGCTGTCGCTCAGCCGCGCGCTTGCGGTTCGCTCCTATCTCATCGAGCAGGGCGTGCGCTCGACCCGGATCGACGTGCGCGCGCTCGGCTCCAGGACCGCCGAGGGCAGCTCACCCGATCGCGTCGACCTCGTGGTGAGTGGCTCGTGAGAGCTCCTCGCGGGCTGCGGTCATGACGCGTCCGCAACGGTATCTCTGGCGGATGCTCCTGTTCGTGGCCGCGGTGGTGGTGCTGGCGGCCGCGCTCTTCCCGGCACTCAGCAACGCCTTCATGGCGAATGTCGCCTTGAACGGCCTCATCCTCGGCGTGCTGGCGCTCGGGATCATCTACATCATCCGCCAGGTGGTTCAGCTCGGGCCCGAGGTCCGCTGGCTCGAGACCTTTCGCCGGCGCGATCCCGGACTCTCGGTGCAGCCTTCGCCGCGCCTCTTGGCCCCGATCTCGACCCTGCTCGGTGAGCGCCAGGGCCGGGTCAGCCTGTCGGCGACGACCACCCGGGCGCTCCTGGACAGCATCCGCACCCGGCTCGAAGAAGGCCGCGACATCTCGCGCTACATGATCGGACTCCTGGTGTTCCTCGGGCTCTTGGGCACCTTCTGGGGCCTCTTGGAGACGGTGTCATCGATCGCCAGCGTCATCGGCGGGCTGACCGCAACCACCAGCGACATCACCGCCTTCTTCAACGACCTCAAGAACGGGCTGAAGGCGCCTTTGGGCGGCATGGGCACCGCCTTCAGCTCCTCGCTCTTGGGATTGTCCGGCTCGCTCATCCTGGGCTTCCTCGACCTGCAGGCGAGCCAAGCGCAGAACCGGTTCTACAACGATCTCGAGGAATGGCTATCGAGCCTGACCAAGATCAGCATCGCGTCGCCCGCGGCGGCGGCCCTCTCCGAGGGCGAGCAGGCGGTTCCCATCTATCTGGAAGCGGTGGTGGAGAAGATCGCCGACAGCCTGGAGACCCTGCAGCGCACCATCGCCCAGGGCGAGGACGGGCGGCGCGGCTCGGTCGTGCAGCTGACGGCGCTCAACGAGCGGCTGTCCAGCCTGGTCGACCAGATGCGCACCGAGCAGAACCTGATGCTGCGCTTGGCCGAAAATCAGGTCGAGATGAAGCCGATCCTGGCACGGCTCGCCGACGCCATGACCGGCGCCAGCTCGGGCGACGAGGTCACCCGCGCCCATATCCGCTCCATCGAGGTGTATCTGATGCGGCTCTTGGACGAGGTCGCCGCTGGCCGCGCGCAAACCTTGGAAGAGATCCGCGGCGAGATCCGGCTCTTGGCGCGCACCATCGCCGCCTTGGCCGATGACAGCCCGCCCAAGCGCCCGGGCGTGGCGAGCCGCCCGTGAGCACGCCCTTCGTCGGCGGCCGCCGCCGCCAGGGGATGGATATCTGGCCGGGCTTCGTCGACGCGCTGGCGACGTTGCTCATGGTCATCATCTTCGTGCTGATGGTGTTCGTGCTAGCGCAGTTCTACCTGGGTGCCGCCTTGACCGGACGCGACGAGGCCTTGGTACGCCTCAACCGGCAGATCTCCGAGCTCACGCAGATGCTGTCGGTCGAGCGGGCGACCAGCGCCGACCTCAAGCTCAACCTGGCGCAGCTCGCCGCCGACCTGCAAAGCTCCGGCGCCCAGCGCGACGCGCTCGCGGTCCGGGTCGGCGACCTCGCCAACGAGCGCGATGCGCTGGTGGCAAGGCTGAGCCAGGCCGAGCGCGATCTCGCGGGCGAGCGGGACCGTGCCGACAAGGCGAGCCTGGCCTTGCGCGAAGCCAACCGCACGGTGGAGGCCGATCGCGCCAAGATCACCCTGCAGCTCGCCGACCTCGAGCGCTTGAGCCGCGACATCGAGGCCTTGAAGCAGGTCCGCGCCGAACTCGAATCGAGGGTGGGGCGGCTCGCCTCGCAGCTCACGGAGAAAAGCCAGGAGGCAACGCAGCTCCGCGACCGCTCGAAGGAGCTGGAGGCGAAGCTCGTCCAGTCCGAGGAGACCACCCATCTGGCTCAGCGCGAGATCCAAGAGCGCGAGATTCGGCTGCGCGACCTCTTGTCGCGCGCCCAGTCGGCCGAGTCGGGGCTCTCCCAGCAGACCAGGCTCACTAGCGAAGCCCAGGCGCAGGTCGAGCTCCTCAACAACAACATCATCGCACTCCGCCAGCAGCTGGCGCGCATCGCCGCGGCTTTGGAGGCTTCGGAATCCAAGTCGAAGCAGCAGGAGCTGCAGATCTCCGATTTGGGCCAGCGCCTCAACATGGCGCTCGCCAGCAAGGTCGAGGAGCTGGCCCGCTATCGCTCCGAGTTTTTCGGCAGGCTGCGCGAGGCCTTGGGCGACCGGCCCGACATCCGGATCGTCGGCGACCGCTTCGTCTTCCAGTCCGAAGTGCTGTTCGATTCCGGATCGGCGGTGCTCGGCCTCGTCGGCCAGGACCAGCTCTCGCGGCTCGCCGGCACGCTCATCGAGATCTCCCGCAAAATTCCGAAGGAGATCAACTGGGTCCTCCAGATCGACGGCCACACCGACAGCGTCCCGATCGCAACCCTGCAATTTCCCTCGAACTGGGAGCTGTCGGCGGCGCGGGCGATCTCGGTCGTGAAGTTCCTGACCCTGCAGGGCATTCCCGCCACCAGGCTGGCGGCGACCGGCTATGGCGAGTACCAGCCGCTGGACGAGCGCAACGACGAGATCGGCAAGCGGCGCAACCGGCGCATCGAGCTCAAGCTCACATCGCGCTGAGGGCTCGCACCCGGGAGGACGATTTCCGTGCGCTGGTCTCGCAACCGCTTCGGGCGCCGCCGCTTCCTCAGGTTGGGCGCCGGTCTCTTAGCGATGGGCGCTCTCGCAGGCAGGAGCCGGCGAGCGCCGGCGGCGGCGACGTCGATCGAGCATCTCGTGGTGATCCTGCGCGAGAACCACAGCTTCGATAATTATTTCGGCAGCTTCCCCGGGGAGGGTCGGGGAGGGGGTGATCCTCACCCCCTCCCAAATTCCACCCCCGGGAGCCGCGGCGAAACCGGCGAGCGGCGCTGCGCCGACGAACAGCCCGATCCGCCGCACAGCTACCGCGCCGCACTTGCCGGCCCCACCCGCGGGCCGAACGGCCTCTGCCACTACCGCGAGGAGGACATTCCCAACTACTTCGCCTATGCCCGCCAGTTCGTGCTCTGCGACAATTATTTCGCCGAGCTCAAGGCCGGCTCCGAGCCGAACTATTTCATGCTGATGGCCGGCCGCTCGCCGGTGATCGACAATTTCCGCGGCGAGCCGGAAGTGGGCGGCTTCGACATCCCCAGCATCGTCGACCGGCTCGGCGAGCGCGGCATCTCCTGGCGGAACTACAGCGCCGACACCTCGATCCGCCTCGTGAGCCATTTCAAGAGTGCCGTCGCCAGCGGCAACATCGTGCCAATCGATGGCTTCGACCGGGACGCGCTGGCCGGCCGATTGCCGGCGGTCTCTTGGGTCACCTCCTCCATCTATCAGAGCGAGCACCCGCCCTACAGCGTCAAGCTGGGGGAGAATTGGACGGTCGAGCGGGTCAATGCGGTCATGCAGGGACCGCTCTGGAAGAAGAGCGCCATTCTCCTGGTGTGGGACGAATGGGGCGGCTTCGCCGATCACGTGACTCCGCCCGTCGTCGAGCGTGACGGGCTCTACGAGCGCTACGGCTACCGCGTGCCCTGCCTCGTCATCGGCGCCCATGCCAGGCGCGGCCGGGTCTCCTCGACGCTCTATTCCCATGTGAGCGTGCTCAAGACCATCGAGCGCCTCTTCGACCTGGCGCCCTTGACCGAGCGCGACGCCGCTGCCAACGATCTCTTGGATTGCTTCGACTTCGAGCAACCGGCGCGCGACCCGGTGATCCTTACGCCGCGGGTTTAACCAGGCTCACGCTGCCCGCTCATGCCGCCGGGCGCGCTCAGGCGTGGCCGGCCTCGCCGGAGAGCACCGAGAGGTCGACGCCGATCTTCGCCATCGCCCGCTCCCATTTCGATTCGAGATTGGGATCGAACACCAGCGTGTGGTCGGCGGGCGCGTGCAGCCAGCCATTGGCCTGGATCTCATCATCGAGCTGGCCCGGGCCCCAGCCGGCATATCCCAGAGCGAGCAGGCTCTCGATCGGTCCCTCGCCCTTGGCGATGGCATGCAGAATGTCGACGGTCGCCGTCACCGAGTAGCCGGGCTTCACCAGGACCGTGCCGTCCTGGTTGTAGTCATCGGAATGCAAGACGAAGCCGCGGCCCATGTCGACCGGCCCGCCGAAGTGAATGGGGCGCTGCGAGGTCTTCTCCGGTTCGATGCCGAGCTGCTTCAAGAGCTCCGGGAAGGTCAGTGCCTCGATCAGCCGGTTCAGCACCAGCCCCATGGCGCCGCGCTCGTCATGGGCGCACATGAAGATGACCGTGCGCTGGAAGCGCGGGTCCATCATCGTCGGCATGGCAATCAGCAACTGCCCGACCAGATAGCCCTTGGATTTGTCGTCGCCCAGCGGGGCCCGCGCTCCGGAACCGAAGCCGACCTGCGCGGCGAAGCTGCTGCTCGCACGCGGTGCGTCCTTTGACAGGCTCTTGGCAGTGCGCGTTCTCGGCGCGTTGCCCGCCTCAGGCGGCGAATCGCCTGGCTCGCCCTTACCGGGCCCCTTCGATCGGCCGCGTTTGGGAGCCGGATCCTTCGTGCTTCTAGCCATGATCGATTATCCCGCTGCTGTCACGCTTTTGGCACACCTCTCCAGCCCCGCCTTCGTCCAGACCACGCGGATTTGACGCGCGGCCAAGTCAGGCAGGAACTATATATGGGAGCCGAAGCTTGGCCAAACAGCCGTAACACCGAATGATTACCCGTCCCAGCCGGCTCTGCTCCGGCAACGAAAAGTCTTGCCTTGTCCGCCTATTGGCGCTGGCGGTGCTGCTGCTGGCGCGGGCGATCGGGCCCGCCGGTGCCGCCAGCTTGCCCTCGGATCCGAATGAGCTCGGCCAGGTGCGGCTGATTGCCGCGACGACCGCCGTCGGCGAGCTGGCGTCCCTTCGCCTCGGGCTCGAATTCCAGCTCGCCCCGGGCTGGAAGACCTATTGGCGCACACCAGGGGATGCCGGCTATGCGCCGCGCCTCGACTGGTCGGGTTCGGAAAATCTGGCCGAGGTGCTGCTCAAATGGCCGCTGCCGGAGCGGTTCAGCCTGTTCGGGCTGGAGACACTCGGCTATGAGGGCACGCCGGTCCTCCCGGTGATCGCCACGCTCAGGGAGCCGGGACGGAAACTCGACCTCACGCTCAAGCTCGACTGGCTGGTGTGCAAGGAGGTCTGCATCCCGATGACCTCGAGCCTGGCGCTGGTCCTGCCCGCGGGACCGGCAAAGGCCAGCGCCGAGGCCCATGAGATCGATCGCTTCAATGCGCGGGTGCCGAGCCCGGCCACCGCCGTCGGCCTGGCGCTCGACAGGATCGAGGCCGCGGGCGAAGGCAATGCGACGCGGCTCACCATCCTGGCACGCGCCGATCCGGCCTTCATCCATCCCGACGTGCTGATCGAGGGCCCGAGCGGCTTCGGCTTCGGCCGGCCTCAAGTCAGGCTCTCCGACAGCGGCAGGCAGGCGCGGTTCACGCTCAGCGCCAGCGGGCCGGATGCCGCTAGTCTCGCCGGCCAGCGGCTGATGCTCACGCTGGTCGACGGCGAGCGCGCGCTCGAAGTCCAGCACCTGGCCGAGGCGCCGGTCCGGAGCTCCCTCGCGCTCGTTCCGATGCTGCTGATCGCGCTGCTGGGCGGACTCGTTTTAAATCTCATGCCTTGCGTGTTGCCGGTCCTGTCGCTGAAGCTGCTGCAGCTGGCACGCCATAGCGGCGCGGAAAGGAGCGCCACCCGGCTCGCCTTCCTCGCCTCGGCCGCCGGCATCGTCGCTTCCTTCCTGCTGCTGGCCCTCGGCGCGATCCTCCTCAAGCGCTGGGGCATGGCGGTCGGCTGGGGCATGCAGTTCCAAGAGCCGGCGTTTCTCGTCTTCATGACCGGCGTGCTGGCCTTCTTCGCCGCGAGCCTGACGGGCCTCGTTCAGCTCCGGCTGCCCTCCGCGCTAGCCGAACCGGCGGCAAGGCCGCATGGGCAGGGTCTGGCCGCCCACTTCTTGACCGGCGTCTTCGCCACGCTGCTGGCGACCCCGTGCTCCGCACCCTTCGTCGGCACCGCACTTGGCTTCGCGCTCAGCCAAGGCCCGGCTGAGATCGCGACGGTTTTCCTCGCCATGGGACTGGGCCTGGCTTTCCCCTATCTCGGGCTCTCGCTGTTCCCGGGACTGGTCACCAAGCTGCCCAGACCCGGTCCCTGGATGATCTGGCTCGAGCGCGTTCTCGCCGCAGCGCTCACCGTGACCGCGCTCTGGCTCACCAGCGTGCTGGCGAGCGAGAGCGGCATCGTTGCGGCGCTTGTCGTGCTCGGGCTCATCGCCGCCGCGCTTGCGGCCTGGGTCATCGTGCCCGGACGGCCCGCCATTGTCGCCGCCTCGGTCCTGGCGCTCGCCGCGTTCTTCGCCCCTGGTCATCTCGGTCCGGGCGGCGCGGCACCGGTTGCCGTGGCTTCAGACTCGCGCTGGCGGGCCTTCGATCGAGAGTCGCTCCGCCGCCTCGTCGGCGAGGGCAAGGTCGTGCTGGTGGACGTGACCGCCGATTGGTGCCTCACCTGCCAGGTGAACAAGCGGATCGTGCTGTCGAGCGAGGCGGTGCGGCAGAAGCTCGACCAGAAGGGCGTCGTGGCGCTCCGCGCCGACTGGACCAGGCCCGATGCCGAGATCGCCGACTATCTCGCCAGCCACGGCCGCTACGGCATTCCCTTCAACGCCGTCTATGGGCCCGGCGCCCCCGACGGCGTGCTCTTGCCGGAGCTCTTGAGCGAGGCTGCGGTCATCGCCGCCTTCGAGCGCGCCGGCGAGCCGAAGGTGGCTGCCAACAAGACCTAAATCAGCCCCTGCGCTTGCGCCTCCTCGCGCAGGAGGGCGAACAACACGTGGTCCTGCCACTCGCCGTTGATCCTGAGATAGCGCTTGGCGAGCCCTTCCTCGCGGAAGCCGGAGCGGCGGAGCACGGATTGGCTGGCGCGGTTGGCAGGCAGGCACGCGGCCTCGCAGCGGTGCAGGCCCAGATGCTCGAAGGCGAATACGAGGGCCGGCTTGAGCGCCTCGCTCATATAGCCGTGGCGGATATGGGGCTGGCCGATCCAGTAGCCGAGGCTGGTCATCTGCGCCACGCCGCGGCGCACGTTGTTGAGGTTGATGCCGCCCAGGAGCGCATCGTCGGCTTGGCGAAAGATGAAGAAGGCATAGCCCTGATCGCGCTCCCAATCCTCGGCCTGGCGGCCGAGCCGACGGCGAAAGGCGGCGCGGGTGAGCGCATCCGAGCTCCAGGCCGGCTCCCAGGGCACGAGGAAGTCCCGCGACATCGCTCTAAGCTCGGCCCAGGCGCGCCAGTCCCGGCGCCTGGGCGGGCGCAGATAGACGACGCGGCTATCGAGCCTCGGTTCGGAGCGCTCCTGGAGGAACAGCGCCATGGTGGGTCCGTCCTAGGAGGTCACGCGAAGCGCTCGAGGATCGCCGGATAGGGCTCGAGGCGCGAGAGCGGTCCGACGGCGGCCACTGTCAGCCGCGAGCGGCTGAGGCGGTCGACCACGCGGGCGATGGCGGCAGGGTCGACCGCGTCAACCTTGGCCACGAGCTCGGGCACGTCCAGCGGCCGGCCATAGATCATGAGCTGGTGCGCCAGCTGCTCGGCCCGCGCACTGGTGCTCTCGCGCGCCATCAACAGGCCGGCCTTGTGCTGGGCGCGGGCCCGGGCGAGCTCCGCCTCGCTGACGCTGGCGGCGACATTTCGGAACTGCTCGGCCACCACCGGCAGGAGCTCGCCGATCTCTTTCTCGCCGGTGCCGGCATAGACGCCGAAGATGCCGGAATCGGTCATCGCCGAGGCGAAGGAATAGATCGAATAGACGAGACCGCGCTTCTCGCGCACCTCCTGGAAGAGCCGCGAGGACATGCCGCCGCCGAACAGGGTCGAGAACACCGCTTGGGCGAAATAGTCCGGGTCGTGGTAGCCGATGCCCTCGAAGCCCAGGACCACGTGCAGCTGCTCGAGATCGCGATCCTCGCGCGCCTCGCCGGCCCGATAGCGCGCCGGCTCCGGCTGCTCGCGCCGGACCTTGGGCAGGTCGGTGAAGGCGCAGCGCGCCAGCTCGACCACATGGTCGTGCGCGACCCGCCCGGCCGCCGCCAGGATCATGGCGTCGGGGCCGTAATGGGCGCGCATATAGCCGCCGACCGCCTCGCGGCTCAAGGAAGCGACGATCTGGCTGGTGCCGAGCACCGGCCGGCCGACCGCCTGGTCGGGAAACGCGGCGGCCTGAAAGCGATCGAAGATGATGTCGTCGGGCGTGTCCTCGGCCTGGCCGATCTCCTGCAGGATCACCTGGCGCTCGCGCTCGAGCTCGCCCGCCTCGAAGGTCGAGTGCTGCAGGATATCGGCCAGGATGTCGAGGCCGAGCCCGAGATCATCGGCCAGCACGCGGGCGTAGTAGGCCGTCTGCTCGCGGCTGGTATAGGCGTTGAGATGCCCGCCCACCGCCTCGATCTCCTCGGCGATGCGCAAGGCGGAGCGCCGCTCCGTGCCCTTGAAGGCCATGTGCTCCAGCATGTGCGCCACGCCGTTGACCGCGGCGGCCTCATGCCGGGTGCCGCAGGCGACATAGACGCCGAGCGACACCGATTCCACCTCGGGCATGGAATCGGTGGCAACCGTGAGGCCGTTCGCGAGACGGGTGACGGCGACGGTCATGCCGCCCCCAGGAGCCGCGCCCGGCCGGCGACGAAATCCTCGACCTGGGCCAGATCGTTGTCGAGCACGCTCACCCGCTCGGCGCGCTCATTGAGATCGGCCAAGTGCCGGGGCAGGGCTGGATGCTGGCCGGTGGCGCGGTAGACCGCATCGGGGAACTTCGCCGGGTGTGCGCAGGCGAGGCTGACCACGGCCGTGCCGGCCTCGAGGCGGGCGGCGTCGGCGGCCGCCAGGCCGACCGCGGTGTGGGGATCGATGAGCTCGCCGGTCTCGCGCCAGGTCTTGGCGATGACGGCGAGCGTGCCGTCGTCATCGAGCCGATGGCCGGAGAAGAGACGGCCGAGCCGTCCGGCACGATCGGGATCGAGGCGAAAGCTTCCTTCCTGGCGAAAGCGGGAGATGCTGTCGGCGACGGCGGCACCGTCGCGATCCATGAGCTCCCACAGCAACCGCTCGAAATTGCTCGACACCTGAATGTCCATGCTGGGGCTGAGGCTGGGCTCGACTGGACGCATCAGCATCTCGCCCGAGCGGATGAGGCGCGTCAGAATGTCGTTGCGGTTGGAGCCGATGATGAGCCGCTCGATCGGCAGGCCCATGCGGAGTGCGGCATAGGCGGCGAAGATATTGCCGAAATTGCCGGTCGGCACGGCGAAGGCGACACGACGGCCGGGCGCCCCCAGCGCCAGCGCTGCCCAGACGTAATAGACGATTTGGGCCATGATCCGGGCCCAGTTGATCGAGTTCACCGCCGACAGGTTCATGCGATCGCGGAACGGGCGATCGTTGAACATGGCTTTGACCAGGTCCTGGCAGTCGTCGAAGCTGCCGCGGATCGCCAACGCGTGCACGTTGGACGCGCCCAGCGTGGTCATCTGCCGACGCTGCACATCCGAAACGCGGCCATGGGGAAAGAGGATGAACACTTGGATCGCCTGGCGGTCGCGCAAGGCCTCCATGGCGGCCGAGCCGGTATCGCCGGAGGTGGCGCCGACGATGGTGACCCGCTCGTCGCGGCCGGCCAGAACCTGATCGAAGAGCCGGCCGACGAGCTGGAGGGCGTAGTCCTTGAAGGCAAGCGTCGGCCCGTGGAACAGCTCCAGCAGCCAGCGGTCGGATCCTAGCTGCTTCAAGGGGGCGACCGCCCGGTGGCGGAAGCCGGCATAGGCTTCGTGCGCGGCCTTCTCCAGGCCTTGGGCGGCGATGCCGTCACCCATGAAGGGCGCCATGACGCGGACCGCAAGCTCGGCATAGGAAAGGCCGGATAGGCCGGTGAGCGACAGGCTGGGCCAGCGCTCCGGCATGTAGAGGCCGCCGTCGCGGGCCAGGCCCGCGAGCAATACGTCGTCGAATTCGAGCGCCGCCGCCTCGCCGCGCGTGCTGATGTATCGCAAAGGCCTCGCTCCGGATGGGGCGCTACCCTACAAACCGGGCTCTCCCGGCGCAAGGGCGGCCGGGGCTGATCCTAGTCCCACTTATTGAAGGCGAAGAAGGCGGCGAGAACCAGGCAGCCGAACGCGGCCGCCTGGTTCCACTGAATCCGTTCGCCGAGATAGCTGACCGAGAACACGCCGAAGACCAAGAGGGTGATGATCTCCTGCATGGTCTTCAGCTGTGCCGCCGAATAGACCGTGTAGCCGATGCGATTGGCGGGAACGGCGAGGCAATACTCGAAAAAGGCGATACCCCAGCTAACCAGAACGACCAGCCAAAGCGTCTCGCGTGGGAATTTCAGTTGGCCGTACCAGGCGAAGGTCATGAAGATGTTGGATACCGACAAGAGAAGGATGGGGGCGATCGCAGGCCAGGTCATCGAAGCTCCTCGGGAGGGACGATCGAAGAGAGACGGACGCCCGGATTCTCAGCCGAGATAGCGCGTCCGCACATGCGTCTTGAACACCTCCGGGTCGAGCGGCCGGCCGCTCGCCGCCGCCACCAGCTCATCGGTCGAGAGCTTAGATCCCTGGCCATGCACATGGGCGCGGAGCCAGGCGATGAGCGGCGCGAAATCGCCCCGCGCCAGCCCGGGGACGATCCTCGGATCGGCGCGGCTGGCCGCATCGAAGAGCTGGGCCGCGGTCATCGCGCCCAGGCTGTATGTCGGGAAATAGCCCCAGACGCCGGCCGGCCAATGGATGTCCTGCAGACAGCCCTGGCGGTCATCGGGCGGCACCACGCCCAGGAGCGTCCGCATGCCGTCGTTCCAGGCGCCGGGCAGGTCGATGAGCATGAGCTCGCCCGCGATCATCGCCTTCTCCAGCCGGTAGCGCAGGATGACATGGGCGGGATAGGTCACTTCATCCGCCTCGACACGGATGAGGCTGCGGGCGACCGTGGTGTAGAGGCGGTGGAGATTGGCCGCCTCCCAGGCCGGGCCGGAGCCACCGAAGGCGGCGCGGATGAGCGGTGCGGCGAACTCCATGAACTCCCGCGAGCGGCAGGCCTGCATCTCGATCAACAAGGATTGGCTCTCGTGCACGGCCATGCCGCGGGCCTCGCCCACGGGCTGCCGGCGCCAGCTTTTCGGCAGGCCCATCTCGTAGAGCGCATGGCCGGTCTCGTGCAGCACCCCCATCAGGCTTTGGGTGAAATCCTCTTCGGCGTAGCGGGTGGTGATGCGCACGTCCTCAGGGATGCCGCCGCAGAAGGGATGCAGGCTCACATCCAGACGCCCATGCTGGAAGTCGAAGCCGAGCCGGGTCATGAACTCGATGCCGAGACGCCGCTGCGCCTCGATCGGGAACGGACCCATGGGCTTCACCGGCGGCCTCATGCGGGCCTGATGGGCCAGAACGGCTTCGAGGAAATCCGGCAGGAAGCGCGCATAGCCGTCGAACACCAGGTCGATGCGCTCGGTCGAGCCGCCGGGCTCGAAGCGGTCGAGCAAGGCCTCGTAGGGCGATGTGCCGAGCACGCCCGCCTTCGCCTTTGCCATCTCCCGGGAGAGATCGAGCACAAGCTGGAGCGAGGGCAGGAGGCTCTTGAAGTCGTTCGCCGGCCGCGCCTTCCGCCAGACCATCTCGCAGTCGTTGGCGGCTTTCGATAGGGCTTCCACCAGATCGGCGGCGACCGCAGTCGCATGCAGGCGCAGCCGCCGCATCTCCCGGAGATTCGCCCGCTGCCACTCATCGAGGGTGTTGTCGCCCGAGGCCTCATCCAGAAGATCGCCCAGCCGGGGATCGGTCATGAGCTCGTGGCTGACGACCTTGAGTGCCGCCAGGCTGTCGGCGCGCGCGGCGGCCCCGCCTTCGGGCATGATCGCCGCATAGTCCCAGTCGAGCATGGCGCGGGCTTCGTCGATGAGGGCCATGCGGCGGAAGCGGGATTCGAGGGATTGATAGGCGGGCATACGAGTCAGATCTTCCAATGGAGAATTCAAGTCATAGGACTTCTTTACCCTGCGGAGCATCGTCCCATGCGCGCTCCTCGGGATGGCGGCGGTGCTTCGCGGGATCGAAGCTGACCAAAAGACTGTCGAGCGATATTGGGTCCTTGCCGTGCGATGCCTCAGATCCTTCAGCCCGGTCCTGCATTCCACTCGCTCTTAGTCATTGTCATGCCCGGACGTGTTCCGGGCATCCACGGCTTCCATCGTGCGGCGGCGCCACGTGGGTGGCCGGGACGAGCCCGGCCATGACGAATTTACCGAGTAGAAATCCATTGTGGGAGTCACAAATCTACTCCACCGTGTTTCTCGCGGATGCCGGCTCAAATTCATCCGACGTCGGTGGCTCAAACCAGCTAATGCACTCGTCTAAGAGATCTTCGCTGACATGAAACGTGGCAGGCGGCAAATTGGCGTTGCGCGCGGCAAGGCGCCGAAGAAGCTCTTCGCGGGGAACATCGAGGAAGCAGAGCTGGATCTCTGCACCGAGCGCTGCCGCGCGAGCCCGATAATCATCGCGCTCGCGCCGACGAAAAAAACCGAACTCAAGGACGACATCGACCCCTAGGCCAAGCACCCGCGCTGCAATCCCCCACTGGACGGCGTGAACCGCCGCCCGTTTTGCTGCGTCATAACCGTCTCCAATAATTCTGCACATCCATTCGTCAGGGTCGAGCCTCAACGCCGAGCGCCCGTGCTCGAGTCGTTTGGCCAAGGTTGTCTTGCCCGAACCCGGCAAGCCGCAGAACATAAAGAGCGTGGGCATCGTGTTCTCGGATTTGAAGCCGAGATGCTACCAGCTACTCCTCGCGTTTGGGGTGTTCGAGTCCATGGTTGCCGGCGAGAGCTCACGCTTTTCCTCCAACCAGATCCGCTCAGGGCTTTGTTGGCGGATTCATCGGCGGATCAGAAGAGTGGCGGGCCGGCAATGTGCCGCGTTGCCACCAGAAGGCGGCAGCATAGCAACGGCTAGAAACGGGACGATCCGATCGGCAGCTATGCCGAAGTTGCGATTTCTCGACACATCTTGCAATATCGCCCGCGATAGCATATCTGAATCGCGATGCGGCTCGTCCTCGACACCGACGTCATGGTCGCGGCGATCCGCAGCGAGGCCGGGGCGTCGCGTCGCCTATTGTTGGCGGTGCTGCAACGGACGTGCACGCTGGTCCTATCGGTGCCGCTAGTTATCGAATATCAGGCGGTCATGACGAGACCCGAACATCTGGCTGCAGCGGGACTGTCGGTGAGTGATGTCGGCGCGCTGCTCGATGCCGTCGTGCGGGTCGCCGAGCCGGTCCGGCTAGCCTTCCTTTGGCGGCCGGCACTCAAGGACCCGAACGACGAG
Organism: Pseudomonadota bacterium; assembly: GCA_016195085.1. Taxonomy (NCBI): domain Bacteria; kingdom Pseudomonadati; phylum Pseudomonadota; species Pseudomonadota bacterium. Next base: position 36,904 of record JACQAG010000016.1, read on the forward strand.
ATGGTGCTGGAGGCGGCGGTGAACGGGCAAGCGGATCGGCTGGTGACGTTCAATCTAGGGGATTTCGGAGCGGCCGGGACGCGATTCGGCATCATCGTATGCTCGCCCGGCGACGCGCTGAAGGCATTGGGGGGTCGATCATGAGGAAGAGCAACTTCGCGCTGCGGCTCCAACCCTCGCTGCTGGATGAGCTCCGCAAGCTGGCGGCGGCCGAGGGCGTCGCGCTCAACCAGTTCATCAACGTCGCGGTCGCCGAGAAGCTGTCGGCGCTCCGGACGGAGGACTATTTCCGCGAGCGCGCCGCGCGCGGCGATGTGCGCAAGGCGCTCGGCATCCTGGCGCGTGCGGGCGTCAGTAACCCGCCGATGAAGGGTGACAAGCTCCCGAGCAAGTAAAGCCGGAGCACGCCGCTCCTGCGGCCCTATTCCATCCGCTTCGTATGGTAGAGGCCATAGATGACGAGGAGGGCGAGGGCGAGGCTGTACCAGGTGATGGCGTAGCTCAGATGATCGTTGCGGAGCGCCACCTTGATCTCGCCGCCGACGGGAAAGCCGCCGGGAATGGGATGGCGCAAGGCGACCAAGAGGTAAGGCTTGACCGAGGCGAGTGCCGCCGCTCGCGCCATCGCCGCCGTATCCACCCAGAACCAGAGATTGCGCTGGGGCTCGTTGTCGGGCTGGAAATAGCCGCGCCGGAGGTCCTTGAGGATGAGGGCGTCCACCATGGTCGGGCCCTCGATCTGCCCGCCCTTGCGCATGGCCGGGTTCTTGCGCTCGAAGGGAATCCAGCCGCGGTCGACCAGGACCAGCGCACCGTCGAGGTTGCGGAACGGCGTCACCACGTCCCATCCGGCCTGGCCGTTATAGGTCTGCCCGGTCAAGAACAGCTCGCGGTCGTGGAGCCATTCGCCTTCGAGCCGGACCCGGTGGTATTCGCTCTCCTCGATGCTGCCGGCATCGGCGGGGAGCGGAATCGGCGGGGCGCTGGAGCGGGATTCGAGGGTACGGATGAGCCCCTCCTTCCAGGCCAGGCGCTCCACCTGCCAGGTGCCGAGGCCGATGAGCGCAAGAAAAGCGGGGACGGTCATCACCGTCGGCCAGAAGGTCGGCCGGAAGCGCCAGCGCATCGCCATGGGCTAGGCTCCGAGGTCGCGGTGACGAAACTGCAGCGCGATCAGCATCGCCTTCAATGGCCGCAAGAGACCGATGGCGAGGCCGACGATCACCGGCGGCCAGATCACCGCATGCACCCAGATGGGCGGCTCGACCCGCATCTCCAAGAAGAAGACCGGCGGGATCACCAGGATGCCGAGCGCGAAGGTGACGAACACCGCCGGTCCGTCGCCGGTGTCCTGGGCGCTGAGATCGAGGCTGCAGACCGGGCAGCTCGCCCGAAGCTTGAGCAGGCCGTGAAACAACCTGCCCTCGCCGCAGCGGGGACAGCGGCACAACAACCCCGCGCGCACCCATGAGACCGGCGGGGCGGGGTTCATGCCCGCCCGCCTCAGTCGGCGAGCTGGTGCGCTCCCGCACCCCACCAGTAGATGCAGCAGAACAGGAACAGCCAGACCACGTCGACGAAATGCCAGTACCACGCCGCCGCCTCGAAGCCGAAATGCTGCTGGGGCGTGAAGTGCCCGGCGCGAGCCCGGAAAAAGCAGACGATGAGGAAGGTCGTGCCGATGATGACGTGGAAGCCGTGGAAGCCGGTCGCCATAAAGAAGGTCGAGGGATAGATGCCGTCTTTGAAGTTGAACGGCGCATGGGTGTATTCCCAGGCCTGCACCGAGGTGAACAGGAGGCCCAGCAGAATCGTGCAGGCAAGCCCGCGCTCCAGCCCCTTGCGATCGCCCTCGAGCAACGCATGATGCGCCCAGGTCACGGTCACCCCCGAGAGCAGCAGGATGATCGTGTTCATGAACGGCAGCTCGAAGGGCTGGAAGGTGACGATGTTGGGCGGCGGCCAGGTGTAGTCGATGCCGGCGTTCGGATAGAGCGCGAAGGTGAAATACGCCCAGAAGAACGCGCTGAAGAACATCACCTCCGAGGCGATGAACAGCATCATGCCATAGCGGAGCCCGACGCCCACCACCGGCGTGTGGTAACCGCTATGGGCTTCCTTCACCACGTCGCGCCACCAGAGCACCATGGTGAACGCCACCAGGAGGAAGCCGACGATCAGGATGCCGTAGCCCATGTCCTTGAACAGGGCCAAAGCGCCGCCGACCAGCACCGTGACGGCGAAGGCGCCCACCAGCGGCCACGGACTCGGGTCGACCAGGTGGTAGGGATGCTTGTGGGCTGGGGCGTGGGCGTCGCTCATGGCAAGTCTCCGATCGAACCCTTGGCGTCAGTTCAATTCGTTGGCGGGATTAGCGGGAGCGCTCGAGACCGCGCTGGTCTTCTGCTCTTGCCGCTTGGCGAGGAAGAAGGTGTAGGACAGCGTGATGGTCTCGACCTCATCCAGGTTGCGATCCTTGACGATGTCGGGGTCGATATAGAAGGCGACCGGCAGCTCCGCGCTCTCGCCCGGCCCCAGCGTCTGCTCGCTGAAGCAGAAGCATTGGGTCTTGTCGAAATAATAGCCGGCCTTGAGCGGCGTCACATTGTAGGTGGCGGAGCCGATGAGGGCTTCGCGGCTGCGGTTCTCCGCACGGTAATAGGCAAGCTGGCTCTCGCCCACCTTGACGCGCATGGAGGCCTGCTCCGGCTTGAAGGTCCAGGGGAGGTCAGGTGCCGTCTCGGCGTTGAAGCGCACGGTGATCCAGCGATCGACGCTGTGGGAGGCTGCCGCCTCGGTGCGCTGCGTAGTGCCGCCATAGCCGGTCGCCTGGCAGAACAGCCGGTAGAGCGGCACCGCGGCAAAGCTCAAGCCGACCATGGCGGCAACCACCACCACGAGCGAGCCGGCGAGCCGGCGATTGCGACGGGCGAGCATGGCTCAGCCGCCGCTCATGCGCACGATCGAGAGCACGTAAAACAACAGGCAGAGCCCGAGCAGCACGAGCAACAGCGCCCGGTTGCGGGCGCGCCGGCTCTCCCTGAACGCCTGAACGTTGCGCTCGTCCGCCATAGTCATGCTCCCGCTCCGAGGCGATCGACGATGAGGAGCGCGAACAGCATGAAGAGATAGAGGATGGAGTAGGCGAACATGTGCTTGGCTGCCCGATCGCCCTCCTCGAACCAGACGCGCAAGGCGGCAATGACGAAGAGGAGCCCGAGCGCAAGCGCCGCCACCCCATAAACCCAACCGACCAGCCCCATGAACCACGGCGCCTCGGCCAAAGGCAGGAGTAGGATGGTGTAGATCAGCATCTGGCGCTTGGTCCGGCGCCGACCGGCCACCACCGGCAGCATCGGAATCCCGGCACGGGCATAGTCGCTTGCCCGATAGAGGGCCAAAGCCCAGAAATGCGGCGGCGTCCAAAAGAAGATGATGGCGAAGAGCGCCAATGCTGCCAACGACACATCGCCCGTCGCTACCGCCCAGCCGATCATCGGCGGGAAGGCGCCCGCGGCGCCGCCGATGACGATGTTCTGCGGTGTGCGACGCTTCAGCCACATCGTGTAAACGAACACATAGAAGAGGTTGGCGGCAGCGAGCAGTGCCGCCGCGAGCCAGTTGGCGGCCAGGCCCATGAGCAAGACCGCACCCACCGACAGGACGACGCCGAAGCCGAGAGCTTCGCCTGGAGCCATGCGCCCGGCCGGGAGCGGTCGATCCCTGGTGCGGCTCATGAGCGCATCGATGTCGCGCTCCCACCACATATTGATGGCGCCGGCGGCGCCGGCGCCCACCGCGATGCAGAGGATGGCGATGGTGCCGATGATCGGATGCACCGGAACCGGCGCCGCCAGCATTCCGGCAAGCCCGGTGAAGACCACCAGCGACATCACCCGAGGCTTCAAAAGCTGGACGAAATCGGACACCGCCGCGGCATCGAGGCCTGCACAAGCGGCCGGTGCTGCCGCGATCGGCGATGTCTCGATCGAAATCTCAGCCATCGGCCTTGCTCAGTCCCCGCCGCCTCTCAACGGATGACGGGAATCTCTTCGTAGGTGTGGAAGGGCGGCGGCGAGCTCACCTGCCATTCGAGCGTGGTCGCACCCTCGCCCCAGGGATTGGCGCCGACGCGCCTTCCGGCCAAGAGCGTGTGGAAGATGATCACCACGAACAGCACGGTCGAGGCAGCGGAGATGTAGCTGCCGATCGAGGCCACGTGGTTCCAGCCGGCGAACGCGTCGGGATAGTCGGCGATGCGCCGCGGCATGCCGGCCAGGCCCAGGAAGTGCATCGGAAAGAAGGTGAGGTTGACGCCGATGAAGGTGGTCCAGAAATGGATCCGGCCGAGCGTCTCGTTGTATTGGCGCCCGCACATCTTGGCGATCCAGTAGTAGAAGCCGCCGAAGATGGCGAAGACCGCGCCCAAGGACAGCACGTAGTGGAAATGCGCGATCACGTAATAGGTGTTGTGGAGGGCCAGGTCGACGCCGGCATTGGCGAGCACCACGCCGGTGACGCCGCCCACGGTAAAGAGGAAGATGAAGCCGATCGCCCACAGCATCGGCGTCTTGAACTCGAGCGAGCCGCCCCACATGGTGGCGATCCAGCTGAAGATCTTGATGCCGGTCGGCACCGCGATGACCATGGTGGCCGCGGTGAAGTAGGCGCGGGTGTCTACTTCCATGCCGACGGTGAACATGTGGTGCGCCCACACCACAAAGCCGACGACGCCGATCGAGACCATGGCGTAGGCCATGCCGAGATAGCCGAACACCGGCTTCTTTGAGAAGGTGGAGACGATGTGGCTGATCATGCCGAAACCCGGCAGGATCAGGATGTACACTTCCGGATGGCCGAAGAACCAGAAGAGGTGCAGGAACAACACCGGATCGCCGCCGCCCGCGGGATCGAAGAAGGCGGTGCCGAAATGCCGGTCGGTCAGCAGCATGGTGATGGCGCCGGCCAAGACCGGCAGCGACAGCAGCAAGAGGAACACCGTCACCAGGATCGCCCAGACGAACAGCGGCATCTTGTGCAAGGTCATGCCCGGCGCGCGCATGTTGAAGATGGTGGTGATGAAGTTGATGGCGCCCAGGATCGACGACGCGCCCGCCAGGTGGATGGAGAAGATCGCCATGTCGACGGCGATGCCGGGATGGCCGGCGATGCCGGACAAGGGCGGATAGAGGGTCCAGCCGACGCCGGCGCCGCCATCGACCACGCTCGAGCCCAACAGGAGCGCGAATGAGGGAACCAGCAGCCAGAAGCTGATGTTGTTCATGCGCGGGAAGGCCATGTCGGGAGCGCCGATCATGATCGGCACGAACCAGTTGCCGAACCCGCCGATCATCGCCGGCATGACCATGAAGAAGATCATGATCAGCCCATGCGCGGTGATGATCACGTTGTAGAGCTGGTTGTCGCCGAGGATGGTGCCGCCGGGATGCTCCAGCTGCATGCGGATGATCACCGACAAGGTGCCGCCGATGAGGCCGGCGATTACCGCGAAGATGATGTAGAGGGTGCCGATGTCCTTGTGGTTGGTCGAGCAGAACCAACGCACGAAGAAGCCCGGCATATGGTCATCGTGGCCGTGCTCGGCATGGCTGTCGGTGGATCGTCCGTAGGACATGGTCGATCTCTCCTCCGCGGGGGCGGCTCTTAGGCCTGGCTCGGCGGGTTAAAGCGAGGTTGCAAACGCTGCCGCAAGCGCGCCGATGGCCGGAGCCGGCGCGTCGCTGGCGAACTTCTTCTTCGCCTCTTCGACCCATTTGGCGAACTCGGCCTTGGAGACGACCTTGACCGCGATCGGCATGTAGGCGTGGTTGATGCCGCAGATCTGGTTGCATTCGCCGTAGAAGGTGCCTTCCTTCGTCACCTTGACCCAGCTCTCATTGATGCGGCCGGGTGTGGTGTAGAGCTGCACGCCGAAGGCCGGCATGAACCAGCTGTGCAAGACGTCGACGCCGACGAACTGCAGCCTGACCGTGGTGTCGACGGGCAGCACCAAGGGGTTGTCGACGTCGAGCAGGCGCTTCTGCCCGGGCTTCAGCTCGGCGAGCGGGATCATGTAGCTGTCGAAGGCGAGACCCTTGCTGTCGGGATATTCGTAGGACCAATACCACTGGTGGCCGGTGACCTTGAGCGTCATGTCCGCGACCGGCACCCTATCGGCGAAATACAGCAGCCGAAATGACGGCACCGCGATGATCACCAGGATAACGACGGGGATCACCGTCCACAGGATCTCGATCACGGTGTTGTGGGAGGTCTTCGTGGGCACCGGATGCTTCGACGCGCGGAAGCGCACCATGGTGTAGAGCAGCAGGCCCAGCACGAAGACCGAGATGACGGTGATCACCACCAGGAGGAAGTCGTGCAGCGAGGTGATGCGCTCGCGCGTCAGGGAGGCCGCCGGCTGCATGTCCATCTGCCAGGGCAAGGGCTCCGCCGCCAAGGCGAGCCCGGCCGGAATCGAGCTGACGACCGTCAAGGCCAGGGCGGACGACAAACGGATTAGGCCACGCATCGGTCTCGACCATCCTCTCTCGTTCGGAGGCGCCGGCCGCTGATACCGGCCGGTTCGCATGCGTGCAGGACAAAGCGACCGCGGGGATTGGCACCCCCGCGGGCCCATCTCGCCCGCTTGCCAGCGAAGCTATCCAAGCGCCGGGCCAGGTACAACAAGGCCTTGATGCCATGCGCCAAAGTGTCGCGCCGATAGAAGCCTCACCTGCCTTCCCTTCCCGCCCTCGGCACGCCGCCTCGTCGGGAGGCGGATTACCCCGCCCTTTTCCCGCGCGGGCCTCTGCCGCCGGCACCCGCCCCCCTCCGGCCCGACAGGCGGGCGAGCACGGTAGCAAGCAGCGGCGCCTCGTCGGCCGGATCGCGCCGCCGCCGGGCGCGCCTTGTCAGGCGGTCGGCAATCGCGCGGAAATATCCCAGTACGAAGATGCGGAGGCTGGAGGCGAGGCTGGCCCGCTGGCGGCGCTGGTCGACCATGGAACAGAGCGCGTCCATGCCATGGCCCTCGCGCTCGCAAATCTCGACCAGGGCGTCCCAGACCGCGGTCTCCAGACTGACCGAGGTGCGCCGGCCGGTGACCCAGACGTTGCGGCGCACCCGGGCGCTCTCCAGCCGGGAGGTCGGAGCAGGTGCGCCGTGGGTTGCCGTGGGTCGCTGCCGTTTCGCCGGAGGGCGTTCGCTGCTCAAGGATGGAAGCCCGTAAGAGCCATGGCTGGCATGCCGCGTGAGGACAACCGGGGGTAGGTTGTAGATTGGCCACTCCCTACCATCGATGTCGGTCAGACTGCCGCAATTCTTGGCATTACACAATCCAAGAGTACATATGCAGGGTTGTGCTCACATGCGATTGGACGCAGCTGCCGGCACCCCATATCTTCGAAGAATTCGGCACCACGGGAGCGGGCGCCCGCTTGATGCGGGCGTTGTCCCCAGAAGGAGCGGCCGGCATGGCCCCATTCCGCACGCCCAGCCTCGAGCAATGGGCGGATCTCGCCAAGCGCGAGCTGGGCCGCGACCCATCCGAGCTCGCCTGGCTCACGCCCGAGGGCATCGAGGTGAAGCCGCTCTATACCGCCGCCGACCTCGAGGGCTTGGCGGCGCTGGGCTCGCTTCCCGGCTTTCCCCCTTATGTCCGCGGCCCCCGTGCCACCATGTATGCGAACCGGCCCTGGACCGTCCGCCAGTACGCCGGCTTTTCCACGGCCGAGGACTCGAACGCGTTCTACCGCAAGAATCTCGCCCAGGGGCAGATGGGCCTCTCGGTCGCCTTCGACCTCGCCACCCATCGCGGCTATGACTCCGATCATCCTCGCGTCGTCGGCGACGTCGGCAAGGCCGGCGTGGCGATCGATTCCGTGGAGGACATGAAGACGCTGTTCGACGGCATTCCGCTCGAAGAGATGAGCGTGTCGATGACCATGAACGGCGCGGTCCTGCCGATTCTGGCGGGCTACATCGTGGCCGGCGAGGAACAGGGGGTGCCGGCGGCGAAGCTCTCCGGCACCATCCAGAACGACATCCTCAAAGAATTCATGGTGCGCAACACCTATATCTACCCGCCCGGGCCCAGCATGCGCATCGTCGCCGACATCATCGAGCACACCGCCAAGCACATGCCGCGGTTCAACTCGATCTCGATCTCCGGCTATCACATCCAGGAAGCGGGGGCGACGGTGGTGCAGGAGCTCGCCTACACCATCGCCGACGGGCTCGACTATGCGCGCGCCGCGCTCGCCCGCGGCCTCGACATCGACGCCTTCGCGCCCAGATTGTCGTTCTTTTTCAATCTCGGCATGAATTTCTTCATGGAGATCGCCAAGCTCAGGGCGGCACGTCTCCTATGGGCCGAGCTGATGCAGCGCCATCAGCCGAAGAATCCGCTGAGCCTGGCGCTGAGGACCCACTGCCAGACCTCGGGCGTCAGCCTGACCGAGCAGGACCCCTACAACAACGTGGTGCGCACCACCATCGAGGCGCTCGCCGGCGTGCTGGGGGGCACGCAATCCTTGCACACCAACGCCTTCGACGAGGCGCTCGCCTTGCCGACGACGTTCTCGGCCAGGATCGCGCGCAACACCCAGCTCATCATCGCCGAAGAGACCGGCATCCCCAGGGTCATCGACCCTCTGGGCGGCAGCTACTATGTCGAGAGCCTGACCCGCTCGGTCGCCGACGAAGCGATGAAGCTGATCGAGGAGGTCGAGGCCTTGGGCGGCATGACCAAGGCGATCGAGGCAGGGCTGCCGAAGCTCCGGATCGAGGAAGCCGCCGCGCGCCGCCAGGCCCGCATCGACCGCGGCCAGGAGGTGATCGTCGGGGTCAACCGGTACCAGCCGGACGAACCGACCGAGGTCAAGCTCCTCGACATCGACAACACCAAGGTGCGCGACGGCCAGCTCCGCCGCTTGGCGAAGCTCAAGGCCGAGCGGAACCAGGCGAAGGTCGAGGAGGCACTCAAGGCGCTGACCCGCGCGGCCAAGGAGGAGACCGGCAACCTCCTGGAGCTGGCGATTGCGGCCACCAGGGCGCGCGCGACCGTGGGCGAGATCTCGGATGCCCTCGAGCAGGTCTTCGGCCGCTACAAGGCCACCACCCAGAGTGTGTCCGGCGTCTACGGCCAGGCCTATCAGGGTGACGCCGCCTTCCGCCGCATCCAGGCCGAGACCGACGCCTTTGCCGCCGAGGAAGGCAGGCGACCCCGCATCCTCGTCGTCAAGCTCGGCCAGGACGGCCATGATCGGGGTGCGCGCGTCATCGCCACCGCCTTTGCCGATATCGGCTTCGATGTCGATATCGGGCCGTTGTTCCAGACCCCGGAGGAGGCCGCCCGGCAAGCCTTGGAGAACGACGTGCACGTGATCGGCGTCTCGAGCCAGGCCGCCGGCCACAAGACCCTGGTGCCGGCCTTGCGCAAGGCGCTGGATGAGGGCGGCGGCAGCGACGTGCTCATCGTCTGCGGCGGCGTCATCCCGCCCCAGGACTACGCCTTCCTCAAGTCCGGCGGTGTCGCGGCGATCTACGGCCCGGGCACCAACATCCCGGCCGCCGCGGCGGAGATCCTGAGCCTGCTCAGGCGCCGCCGGAAGGCGGCTTGACGCTGCGTATTTCATCGATGGGCCCCCACCCCAGCCCTCCCCCGCCTTCGGCGAGGGAGGGTGTTCGAAGCGCCCGCACTCTTGTCCCCTCCTCCACCGTTAGGTGGGGGAGGGATAGGGTGGGGGCACACAGCGGTATTCGCGCCCCGATCTCAGCCGGTCTTTGATCGTCTCGATCCCGGCGCGCCGCCGGCATTCCGCCTGCTGAATGTTGTCGCACGGGAGGCATCCGCCCCCTCATGTTGCACCACTCAAAACCCTGTGCTAGTTACCGGGCCGCCGGGCCGGGCGGGCCTTGCCGCGGCGGGGGGTTTCGGCTTCACGGGCGCCTCGGACGCGCCCCTCCAAGGTCGATCAGGGACGTATGTAGTGGCTGCTGAGAGCACGGGCCTCATCGCCGAGCGCTACGCATCGGCATTGTACGATTTGGCCGATACGGCGAAAGCGCTCGATCAATTGGCTGCCGATCTGCGCGAGGTGAAGCGCATGGTCGCGGCCGCGCCGGATCTGGCACGGTTGATCAGGAGCCCGGTCATCACCCGAGCCGAGCAGACGCGCGCCTTGGTCGAGATCGCGAGCAAGGCCGGCTTCCACGATTTGACCCGCCGCTTCCTGGGTGCCGTCGCCGGCAATCGCCGGCTGTTCGCGCTGGTCGCCACCATCGATGCGTTCCTGGCCGAGCTCGCCCGCCGGCGCGGCGAGATGACCGCCGAGGTGACCTCCGCCACACCGCTCAAAGCCCCGCAGGTCGAAGCCCTCGCCCAAGCGCTCAGATCGGCCACAGGGAGCAAAATCACCGTCGATCTCAAGGTCGAGCCCGGCCTGATCGGCGGCCTCGTCGTGCGGCTGGGCAGCCGCATGGTCGATACCTCGCTGCAGACGAAGCTGAAGCGCTTGCAGCTCGTGATGAAGGGAACCGCGTGATGGAACTCCGCGCCGCCGAAATCTCCAACATCCTCAAGCAACAGATCGCCAATTTCGGCACCGAAGCGGAAGTGGCCGAGGTCGGCACGGTGCTGTCGGTCGGCGACGGCATCGCTCGCGTCTACGGCCTGGATCAGGTGCAAGCCGGCGAGATGGTCGAGTTCCCGGGCGGCATCCGCGGCATGGCGCTCAACCTCGAAGTGGACAATGTCGGCGTCGTCATCTTCGGCGACGACCGCGACATCAAGGAAGGCGACACGGTCAAGCGCACCGGCGCCATCGTCGACACGCCGGTCGGCCGGGGTCTCTTGGGCCGCGTCGTCGATGCGCTCGGCAACCCGATCGACGGCAAGGGCCCGTTGAGCGACGTCAAGCGCACCCGCGTCGAGGTGAAGGCGCCGGGCATCATTCCCCGGCGCAGCGTGCACGAGCCGATGCAGACCGGCCTGAAGGCGATCGACAGCCTGGTTCCGATCGGCCGCGGCCAGCGCGAGCTCATCATCGGCGACCGCCAGACCGGCAAGACCGCGGTCATCATCGACACCATCATCAATCAGAAGAAGATCAACGCCGCGGGCGAGGAGTCGCAGAAGCTGTACTGCGTCTACGTCGCGATCGGCCAGAAGCGCTCGACCGTAGCGCAGATCGTCAAGGTCCTGCAGGATTCGGGCGCGCTCGAATACTCGATCGTGGTCGCCGCCACCGCCTCCGAGCCAGCACCGATGCAATTCCTCGCCCCCTATACCGCCTGCGCCATGGGCGAGTTCTTCCGCGACAACGGCATGCATGCCGTCATGTTCTACGACGACCTCTCCAAGCACGCGGTCGCCTATCGGCAAATGTCGCTGTTGCTGCGCCGGCCGCCGGGACGCGAGGCCTATCCGGGCGACGTGTTCTATCTGCATTCGCGCCTGCTCGAGCGCGCCGCCAAGATGAACAAGGATTTCGGCTCGGGCTCCTTGACCGCCTTGCCGGTCATCGAGACCCAGGCGGGCGACGTGTCGGCCTACATCCCCACCAACGTCATCTCGATCACCGACGGGCAGATCTTCCTCGAAACCGCGCTGTTCTATCGCGGCATCCGACCGGCCATCAATGTCGGCCTGTCGGTGAGCCGGGTCGGTTCGGCGGCCCAGATCAAGGCGATGAAGCAGGTCGCGGGCTCGATCAAGCTCGAGCTCGCCCAGTATCGCGAGATGGCCGCTTTCGCGCAGTTCTCCTCCGATCTCGATGCCAGCACCCAGCGCCTCTTGGCGCGCGGCGCGCGGCTGACGGAGCTCCTGAAGCAGGGGCAGTTCCAGCCGCTGCCGATCGAGGAGCAGGTGGCCTCGATCTTCACCGGCGTTCGCGGCTTTCTCGACAAGATCGCGGTGCTCGACATCGTTCGCTTCGAGCAGGGTTTCCTCTCCGAGCTCCGCGCCAAGGGTGCCGATATCCTGAAGGCGATCCGCGACGACAAGGAGCTGAAGAAGGAGACGGAGGAGAAGCTCAAGTCCTTCATCGAGACCTATTCCAAGGCCTTCGCCTAATTCCGCCCGCCGTTCACGCTAGGATCTGACCCCGGCCGATGCCCAGCCTCAAAGACCTCAAGGTCCGCATCAACAGCGTCAAGTCGACGCAGAAGATCACCGCCGCCATGAAGCTGGTGGCGGCGGCAAAGCTGCGCCGCGCCCAGGAAGCGGCTGTGGCTGCCAGGCCCTATGCCGAGCGCATGGACCGGGTGATGGTCTCCATGGGTGCCCGCATGGTCGGCATGGCCGGCGCACCCAAGCTCTTGTCGGGAACCGGCAGGGATGAGGTGCAGCTGATCGTCGTGGCGACCGCCGACCGCGGGCTCTGCGGCGGCTTCAATTCCTCGATCGTGCGCGCCTCGCGCGCCCTCATTCGCCGCCTCGAGGCCGAGCGCAAGACCGTCAAGGTGCTGTGCATCGGCCGCAAGGGCCGCGACCAGCTCCGCCGCGACTATGGCAGGCTGATCGTCGGCACCATCGAAGACATCGGCAAGCCGCGGCTCGGCTTCGCTGGAGCCGACCAGATCGCCCAGCGTCTCATCGGCATGTTCGAGGCGGGCGAGTTCGACGTCTGCACGATCATCTACAACAAGTTCAAGTCGGTGATCACCCAGATCGTGACCACCCAGCAGCTCATTCCCGTGCCGTTGCCCGCCGCGGCGGCGGCGGCGGACGCGCCGCCCCATGCGCTAAAGGGGGGCGCCCAGGCGATCTACGAGGCCGAGCCCGACGAGGAGACCATCCTCACCCGGCTGGTGCCGCGCAACCTGGCGATCCAGGTGTTCCGGGCGCTCCTCGAGAACGCCGCCTCCGAACAGGGAGCGCGCATGAGCGCCATGGACAATGCTACCCGCAATGCGGGCGAGATGATCAGCAAGCTCACGCTCACCTACAACCGTTCGCGCCAGGCCTACATCACCAAGGAGCTGATCGAGATCATCTCCGGTGCGGAGGCGGTGTAGCGGTGGCGCAGCCGCACATTCTTCTTTGTTCGTCATGCCCGGACTTGGTCCGGGCATCCACGTCTTCGTTCGTGCGGCGGCGCCACTTGGATGCGCGGGGGAGGTTCTCGAGGAGGGGGTGGTCCCCACCCCCTCCTAAAGCCCACCCCCAGTCAAGCCCGCGCATGACAGGTAAAAAACTGGCGTAACGACTTCAGGCCGCCTCCGAGCGGCGTCGGGATGATGGAGCGTTCCATGGCGAAGAATACAATCGGCAAGATCAAGCAGGTGATCGGCGCGGTCTGCGACGTGCAGTTCGAAGGCGATCTGCCGCCGATCTTGAACGCGCTCACGGTGGATAACCAGGGCCGCAAGCTGGTGCTCGAGGTGGCGCAGCATCTGGGCGAGAACATGGTGCGCACCATCGCCATGGATACGACTGACGGGCTGGTGCGCGGCCAGGACGCGGTCGACACCGGCGGTCCGATCACCGTGCCGGTCGGGCCGGAGACCTTGGGGCGCATCATCAACGTCATTGGCGAGCCGGTCGATGAGCGCGGGGTGGTCACCACCAAGAAGCACTCGCCCATCCACAGGCCGGCGCCGGAATTCGTCGAGCAGTCGACCGAGGCGCAGGTGCTGGTCACCGGCATCAAGGTCGTCGATTTGCTGGCGCCCTACGCCAAAGGCGGCAAGATCGGGCTGTTCGGCGGCGCCGGCGTCGGCGAGCGCACCCGCGAGGGCAACGACCTCTATCACGAGATGATCGAGTCGGGCGTGATCAAGCTCGACGGGCCTGGCTCGAAATGCGCGCTGGTCTACGGACAGATGAACGAGCCGCCGGGGGCGCGCGCCCGGGTCGGCCTGACCGGCCTCACCTTGGCCGAATACTTCCGCGACGATGAGGGCCAGGACGTGCTGCTCTTCATCGACAACATCTTCCGCTTCACCCAGGCGGGCTCCGAGGTCTCGGCGCTGTTGGGCCGCATTCCCTCGGCGGTGGGCTACCAGCCGACCCTGGCGACCGACATGGGCACGCTCCAGGAGCGCATCACCACCACCAAGAAGGGCTCGATCACCTCGGTGCAGGCCATCTACGTGCCGGCCGACGACTTGACCGACCCGGCGCCGGCCACCTCGTTTGCGCATCTGGACGCAACCACGGTCTTGAGCCGGCAGATCGCCGAGCTCGGCATCTACCCCGCGGTCGATCCGCTCGACTCGACCTCGCGCATCTTGGACCCCAAGATCGTCGGCGAGGAGCACTACGGGGTCGCGCGCGCGGTGCAGAAGATCCTCCAGCGCTACAAGGACCTCCAGGACATCATCGCCATCCTCGGCATCGACGAG
>JACQAG010000017.1 GCA_016195085.1 Pseudomonadota bacterium
CAATGAGCCCTGTCCCTGCGGCTCGGGAAAGAAGTTCAAGAAGTGTTGCGGAAAACCGCCCTGATCCCAGCACCGGAAGCGCACGGTGCGATGATGCTGGCTGCGCAAGCTTCATCTACCCGTCGCCAAAACACCGCTTACAATATGGCGAGGTCATCGGCGAGACCTCGACCGCGGTCGCAGCCGGCCAGCTTGTGCATACGCACAATCTGGTGAGTCGGCGGGCGAAGCGGTGATGAGCGATCATTTTGTCGATATGACTTAGCCCAGAAACCACGACCGCCCGCTCAGGTCTTCACGCTGCGCTTTTAGCCAAGCGCACGATCACGGCGGTGGGACCGCAGACTTGATAGCAGAGCGACAAGCTGCGAGGGCTTCTGCCTGTAGCGGAACGTCGTTATCACCGAAATCCATGTACCGGAGTTGCGTATTTTCCCACTTTCCACCGCCCTGATTAATGGGCAAGTGCGTTTCCAGAGTGTTTACCTCGACTACGAAGAGCCGCGGCTGCTCATGCAGTAGCCATAGATGGAACTCATAGTTCATACTATTGATCGCGGTTTCCCATTCGTTGCGTGTCACAAAGAAGGTGGCCTCCTTCAACCGCATGGTGCTTCCTTTCACCTCGATCCTCAGCACCTCGCTCCGATCCCGGTCCTTCACCGATAAGACATCGAATCCTGAGACATTTGATTCGATCGCCTGCCATTTCGGTTCCTTACCGGTTCGCGCTCGCTCCTGCGTCACTGTTAAGCGTTCTGCGAGGCGCCCAATCCGGAGATTGAACCCAGATTTCTTCGATCGGATGCTTAAGGCGACAAAATCCCACCACTCCACGACAGCGTCGTCATTACCTTCGAACAACCCACATGACTTGAAACACTGCTCTACGTTGGTCGGCATAGATCTCTGGGCCTCAGCGCGCCCGAGAAGTATGCGCTTCGCCCAAGGCGGTGACTCGATGGCGATCAGATCGGCAAGTTGGGCTCGGAGAAAATGGCCCTCATCCACTAGTTCCGCGATGACATGACCGCGGTCAGTTAATCGCAATGCCCCGTCTCTCGACACATTCGCCCACTGACATTTCTGAACCAGAGCCAGCACCGCTGCTGCGTCTGCAACCTCGAAACGACGAAAGCTTTCGCGGAATAGCTCCACGGTGATCGCCTGGTCGCGAACTAACCTCAAAAATGACTGGCTCGAGTACAGCACGCCGACTGAGAACATCGTCACCGTCGCCATGCATTCAGGTGGTTGACGAAGTCCGCCAAATCCTCATCGTCGAAGGCATCAACGTCTGCATCAAGGTCGACCGAAACAGGCTCAATTCGAAGGCCTGGATCCTGCAGAACCTCTGCCATGCGTCCAATTTTTGTGATCAATCGGCGGTTGACAGACTCATCGACCGTGTTGAGACATATCAGCATTTCGACTGTTGTAATCTGATCTGGTCTCAGGCCAAGGCGATGGATGCGGTCTTCTGACTGAAGAAACTGTGCTGCGTTATAGTTGCGATCGAGGTAGATCGCATGATGACAGACCGAATGCAGGCTGATGCCTTCACCGCATGCCGCCGGGTTCGCAACGAGGACATAGCAATTCGCATCGTCGTGAAACCTCTTGATCTTCTGCTCTCGAGTTCCTTCTTCGTCTTCGCTTCCAGCATCCACTCCCCCGTGAATATAGTCCGCACCGAGATCGATCAGGCGCTGAGCAACAATTTCCACATTGTCGACAAAACTCGACCATATGATTGTTTTTTGACCTTTCAGGGCCAATTGGCGTGCTCTCAGGCATACCGCTTCCAGTTTGGCACTGTCACCCTCTTCCAAGACTTCAGCCAACAGATCCGTGTGTTCAAATTCCACGGCACGCGCCAACAGACCTGGGTTGGACACGACCTGTAAAAGGCGCAATGCACTACGGCCGATGCGCCTCAATTTCATTCGGTCTGCTATATGCAAACCTTCAGCTTCTCTAGCTGCTTCCGATGACAGAAGACGATAGAGCTCATGTTGAGCGGGCTTTAGCGGTACAGGAATTAGGCGTCTCTCTACCGCCGGCAAATTCAACTCTGCTTTCGTGGTTCGCACGTATACGGGCTGAATCATATTCGTGACGGTGTTCTCATCGGCATTGATCTCGGGGAAGAGGAATCGGAACTGTGGGACCAAGTCGGCCAAGTCGTTTGGCATCGGTGTCCCCGACATAATCAGCTTATAAGAGGGTATATCGCTTATCGAAAGGATCGCATTCCCTATAACTCCTGACAGCCCGCGCTTTATACGATGCGACTCATCAAGGAACAGAATGCTGTCAGAGCCTGAAAGAAAGTCCCCTATCTCTGCCAGCACGTTCGGAAGTTGCTGGTATGTGATGAGAGTTTTGCTTGGTTCCGTACGCAGTATTTGCCGAATTGTTGCTCTGCCGCCCGTGAGCCTCACGAAGGGTTCGCTATCTCGTAAACAAAGGCCCAACTGTTCTTCCCACGCAGCAAACGCATTTTTGGGTGCGACGACAAACAGGCGAGTTGTCTCAATTCTTTTTAACGCGTAGACAGCCAAAGCTTCGGTTGTCTTCCCGGCGCCCGGAACGGAAAAGGTTGCCGCTGAAGGACGCGTGGCGAGCCTCGTCACATTGCGCTTCTGTTCGTTCGTGAGATCGCGAATGAAGCCCGCACCTTGTAATCGGCGCAACATCTCGCCAACGTCAAGCGGTTGCGCTGCAAGGGTCGCTTCATAGGCATCGTGGCGCAGGTTGGCGAGCTTGAGGCGTTGTTCAGCCGATGAGTGGACCGCAACGCCGAATTTTTTACGACTAGCTTGATACGCCAAGCCATCTCGACAAGAAAGGAATGCCCACCAAGGCATGGCAAGTGAGACGGCAGTCAGCTCTAAAGTTTGCGGATTGCTGTCGAGGCAAAGTCGACGGATGTGTGGCCAGATCCTCGGATCACCCACGTAACTTAGGACGGCCCTCCTCGTCTCTTCATCGTACGAGACAAGGACATTATTGTTCTCCATCGCCTCGTGCCCACTCAGACAGCTCGGCCACTAGCCGTCCAATTTGCTCCAGATCTGGCAAACATCCGTCCCGCAATGTCCCGGACTCTATCCCTTCTTTTGCGGCCTGCAGCGCCTCTCTCGCCCGACGTATCTGATCTGCCACGTAGCCGGTCTTTTTCTTATGTCGTTTTTTGGCAGCCTCGGCATCGAGAGTGTCACGTATTGCTAGGCGCGCGTTCTCAAAGTTCGCCTGATCGTTGAGTGCATCAGCCAACCTCGTTAGTTGTTCGCTTTTGTCCTCCTCGGCCTCTAGATCCAGCTCAGCGATGAGATTTTCGGCCACATCCTCAATAACGTCTCCAACGACCTTTATCTCCGCGTATGTACGTTTTCCTTCACCGGCTTCGTCGGCCAGGCAAAAGGATGCCTTTTCGAAGATTTCCTTATATGGCTCAGGCTGCTTGAGTTTCTTGCGCGTTCTACTGATTTGGCGAAAGGCAAATTCCTTGTCGTCCAATTCAGAGTACCGTTTGGGTTTTCCTCGGCTCTCAAGATAGGCATCCGCATAGTCGAGCGCGTCGAAGAGTTCGCGTAAGTCCTGTGAATCAATCTCGTATAGCGCCGATATCTGTGCTTCGGCATACCCATGGGTAGTCTGTTTTTCTCGATACATCAGAGCCTCAGCGGTCCAGCTGTAATCTGCCTTCAGGTCTTCTTTCAGCTGTAGCGTCGCCTCTAGCGCATCGAGATCTCGGTCATCGCAGGGCGGGAGGATCACTACATCGATGGTCGCGAAGCGTTTGTACGCCGAAGAGTCTTCCGCATAGAGGTCTCGCCAAGTCGCGAGGCGACGGTTTCCGTTAATAACAAAGCCCTGCGCCGAAAGAATGATTGGCTCAGATTGCTCGACCTTCTTGAACTCTGCGAAGAGATTCTTGCTATCGTTCTCCTTTGCTAATTTGACGAGCAGCTTGTGTTGAACCTCCTGCGCCTCTGCAGACTCTAGATCTGCTCTAAAGAAATCCGAGGGGAGGTCCGAATGCTGCGCGAGATACTCGGCTTGCCGATCTGTTGTCCGACCGTTCTCTAACCTGTAGAGCGGCAGATCGAGAGGCAACCGATGGATCGGGAGGTACTGATTGGATCCTTGAAACGGTACGGGGTGCGTCTTGTTGCTGCTATTATTCTGGAGCTCTAGCAAGAACTGCTTGCGTCGCGGATATCGCCAGCCGTAGTCCATCGATCGCCCCCGTATCGACTATCCGCGGATTCCAGAACCTACATTGCGAGAGTGTTGATTGCCATCGCTTGCCCCGACGTCTCTCCAATAGCACTACTGAGCACTATGCGATCTGGTCGCGGCGCACCGACATTGGAGAGGTGCGATGGTCATAAAGGGGGCGCGCGTGGGATCTAAATCTCATTTTACCCGACAGTGCCCCATCGATCCGCGCCTTGGCAAGTTGCGCGTAAGCTTCGTCGATTTCGCATCCCCAAAAGCGCCGTTGATGAATAGCGGCTGCTACACCAGCCGAGCCCACTCCTGCGAATGGATCGAACACAAGATCGCCTTCGTTTGAGAGCGCAAGCACTAACCTCTCCACGAGCCCTACCGGGAATTGACAAGGGTGCCCAGTTTTCTCGACGTGGCTTGCTTTGACATTGGGGATATCCCACACGTCGATATCAGCAGCTGGGACCTCCCAAACATCCTCGGGGTTTTTTCCCATAGGGTGACTCGAAAATTTTCCTGCATTGGGGCCTTTGTAAGCCCGTTTGCCAGGATACTTCGGTGGTATCCGGACTGCGTCGAGGTTGAATGTATAGTCGTTCGATTTCGTGTACCAAAGTACCACCTCATAGCGACCACTAAACCGCCGTCGCTGATGCATGCCGTGGCCATACCGCCAAATGACGCGATTCCGAAGTTTAAGGCCGTGCTTGAGAAAAATCGGATGGAAGATGTAGTCGAGCGGCGCGATAGACCCGTTCTCCACGTAGTTGCCTATTTGCCAGCATAGGCTGCCTGAAGGCTTGAGACGCGTAACCAGCTTGGCAATTATCGCTTCGTGCCATTTTGCATAGTCTTCAAGCCCCTGCTTGGTCTCGTAGTGCTTGCCAAGGTTATACGGTGGAGACGTGACCACGAGGTCCCATAATGCGGCCTTTGGCAGCGATGCGAGCACCCGCTCAGCATCGACATTCCAGATTATTGCTGCATGCTTGGATAGTCCCTTTGGAACACGCTTCCACAGCCTAGTTCGTTGCGGTGCCTGACGCGTCATGGTTGTTGATGTGCCCCCTTTTGACCAGACAAGTATTGACGCGGACGAAGGTGACGCGTTCTTAGCCCCTTCGTCCATAGTCGAGTAGGTTCCCACGCCATTTGACGCAGTTCAGGGTCCGTGACGCAACGGAGTGTGGCGCTGAGCCTGAGCCGCCGGGCGAAGCGGAGAGAGACCCCCTACCCGATCAGTGTCAGCCATTCCTGCTCACTCAGCGTCTTCACCCCCAGCTCGGCTGCCTTCGCCGCCTTCGAGCCGGCGTCCGCCCCCACCACCAGATAGTCGGTCTTCTTCGAGACCGAGCCTGCGACCTTGGCGCCTAAGGACTCGGCCCGCGCCTTGGCTTCGCTGCGGGTCATCTCCACCAGTGTGCCGGTGAAGACCACGGTCTTGCCGGCAACCGGCGAGCCGGTGGTGCGCGGCTGCACGAAGGGCTCGACCGCGACCAGGTGTTTGAGCTGGTCCAAGGTCTCGCGGTTGTGCTGCTCGGCGAAGAAGGCGAGGAGATCGGTCGCCAGCGAGGGGCCGATCTGGTCGATCGCATCCAGATCGGTGAAGGCCTCCGAGCTCTGATCCTGGGCCTCCTCCATCGCCTTTCGCCAGGCCTCCAAGGTGCCGTAATGGCGGGCGAGCAACTTTGCTGTCGCCTGGCCCACCTGGCGGATGCCAAGGGCGTAGATGAAGCGGTCGAGGGGGATGCGGCGGCGCTGGCTGATGGCATCGAAGAGCTTCTTCGCCGAAATCGGGCCCCAGCCCTCGCGCTCGGCGATCGGCGGACGCCCCTTGCCGTCGCGCTCCTCGAGGGTGAAGAGATCGGGCGGCGATTTCACCAGACCGTCCTCGTAGAAGGCGCGGATGTGCTTGTCGCCGAGGCCTTCGATGTCGAAGGCATCGCGGGAGACGAAATGCCGGAGCCGCTCGACGGCCTGCGCCGGGCAGGTGAGACCCGCGGTGCAGCGGCGCACCACCGCGTCCGGCTCGCGCATGGCGAGGCTGCCGCAAACCGGGCAGTGATCGGGGAACTTGAAGGCGCGGGCCCCCTTCGGCCGCTCCTCGGGCACGATGGCGACGATCTGCGGGATCACGTCGCCGGCGCGCTGCACGATCACCAGATCGCCGACGCGCACGTCCTTCCTCTGGATCTCGTCCTCGTTGTGCAAGGTGGCGCGGCTGACCATGACGCCGCCGACATTGACCGGCTCCAGCTCGGCCACCGGCGTCAAGGCGCCGGTGCGGCCGACCGAGATCCAGATCTCGTTGACGCGGGTGCGCGCCTGCTCGGCCGGGAATTTATGCGCAATCGCCCAGCGCGGCGCCCGGCTCACCATGCCGAGCCGCTCTTGGAGGGCAAACTCGTTCACCTTGTAGACGACACCGTCGATGTCGTAGGGGATGCCGGGCCGCTCCGCCAGCATGCGGGCATGGAAGGCGAGTGCGGCCTCGACGCCCGCTACATGCTTGGCCAAGGGGTTGACCTTGAAGCCCCAGCCCTGGAGCCGCTTGTAGAACTCCGCCTGGGTCTTCGCCACCGGCCCCGAGATCTCGCCGAAGGCATAGGCGAGAAACCGCAACGGCCGGCTCTGGGTGATCGTCGGGTCTAGCTGGCGCACGCTGCCGGCCGCGGCGTTTCGCGGATTGGCGAAGATCTTCTCGCCCGCCGCCTCCTGCGCCTGGTTCATGGCGAGGAAGTCATCGCGGGTCATATAGACCTCGCCCCTCACTTCCATGAGATCCGGCGCCTTGCCCTTGAGCTGTTTCGGCACGTCGGCGAGGGTACGGAGATTGGCGGTCACGTCCTCGCCGACGGTGCCGTCGCCGCGCGTGGCACCCAGGATGAGCGTGCCGTGCTCGTAGATGAGGTTCGCCGAGAGCCCGTCGATCTTCGGCTCGGCCATGAGCTCGATAGTGTCGGGCTCGACCTTGGCGACGTCCTCCGGCTTCACGAAGAAGTTGCGCACACCCTTAAAGAAACCTTGCACGTCCTCGTCGTCGAAGGCGTTCTCAAGCGAGAGCATCGGCCTCCGGTGGGTGACCTTGGCGAAGCCCTGGGCCGGCCCGGGGGCCACCTTGCGGCTGGGGCTGTCGGGGCGGATGAGGGTGGGGAAGCGCTTCTCGATCGCCGCATTGCGCCGGCGCAGCCGGTCATAGTCGGCATCCGAGATGATCGGCGCGTCTTCCTGGTGATAGGCCCGGTCATGGCGGGCGATCTCGTCGGCCAGCCGCTGGAGCTCGGCCCTGGCCTCGCTTTCGCTCAAGCGCTCGACGGCGATGGCGCCGGCCTCCTTCACCGGCGTCCCCCCGCCATCAGATCGGAGGCGGCGGCGCGGGCGGCATCGGTCACTGTGGCGCCGGACAGCATGCGCGCCAGCTCCTCGCGTCGCTCGGCCTCGTCCAGCGGCGCCACGCGGGTCAAGGCCGCGCGCCCGACCAGCTCCTTGGTCACCAGCCAGTGGTGCTGGGCGCGGGCGGTCACCTGCGGGGAATGGGTCACCACCAGCACTTGCAGCTCACTGGCGAGCCGCGCCAGCCTTTCGCCCACCGCATCGGCGACGGCACCGCCGACGCCGGCGTCGACCTCATCGAAGATGAGCGTGGGCACCGGGGCGGCGGCGGCCAGCACCACCTTGAGCGCCAGCATGAAGCGCGCCAGCTCGCCGCCCGAGGCGACCTTGGCAAGCGGGCCGGGCTCGCTGCCGGGGTTGGTCGAGACCTCGAAGACGATGCGCTCGATGCCGGCGGGTCCCCAGTCCGGCTCGCCCAAGCGCTCGATCCGGGTGCGGAAGCGCGCCCGCTCCAGCTTGAGCGGCGGCAGCTCGCCGGCGACGCGCTTGTCCAGGCGCCGCGCGGCGGCAAGCCTTGCCGCGGACAGGGATTCCGCCACGCTGCAATAGTGCGTCCGCGCGCCCACCGCCTCGGCTGCCAGAGTCTTCAACCTTGCGTCCGAGGCTTCGAGGTGGGCCAGGCGCTGCTTCAGGGAATCGGCGCGCGCCGCCAGCGCATCCACACCGATCCCGTGCTTGCGCGCCTGATCGCGGAGCGCGAACAGGCGGTCGTCGATCTCCGCCAGGCGGCCGGAATCGAGATCGATCCCCGAGCCCGCCCTCTGCAGCAGGCGGAGCGCCTCGGCAAGCTCGGCCATGGCGCGCTCGAGGCCGGCAGCGGCTGGGTCCAGAAGTCCGGCGGCGAGTGCCGCGACCCGGGCCAAGCTCCGCTGGGCTGAGCCGAGCGCGCGCTCAGCACCGCGCTCGCCGGCCAGGTCCTCGAGCGCGGCGTTGATCGCCTCCACCAGCTTCTCGGCATGCATGAGCATGGATCGCCGGGCGACGAGCCCCGCTTCCTCGCCCGGCTTGGGCGCCAGCCCCTCCAGCTCGCTGACCGACTGGCGCAAGCTCGCCGCCTCGGCGGCGGCTTTCTCCGCCTCGGCTTTCGCTTCTGCGAGTGCCGCGTCGCTCATACGCCAGGCGGCGTGCCGGGCGGCGACCGCCTTCGCATCCTCGAGGAGCCCGGCGAAGGCATCCAAGAGCCCGCGATGGGTCGAGGCATCGAGGAGGCCGCGCTCGTCGAACTGCCCCTGGATCTCAACCAGGCTGTCGCCGACCTGGCGCAGGAGATTGACGCTGACCGGCTGGTCGTTGATGAAGGCCCGGGTGCGGCCATCGGCACCGAGCGTGCGGCGGAGCACGAGCGCGTCCTCGTCCTCCATGCCAGCCGCGGCGATGAGGGCCCGCGCCGGATGGTCGCCGGCCACGGCAAAGCCGGCGCTGACGGTGGCGCTGGCGGCACCGGGGCGCACCAGACGCGATTCCGCGCGCGCCCCCAGCGCCAGACCCAAGGCGTCGAGCAGGATCGACTTCCCGGCGCCGGTCTCGCCGGTCAGCACGCAAAGCCCAGCGGCCGGCGCCAGGTCCAGCCGGTCGATCAGCACGAAATCGCGGATCGACAACTCGATCAGCATGGTCCGTCAACCGCTTCGAGAGAAGCCGGAGCCTGCCAGAGGCGTGCCGGCGGCGCAACAGAGCCTAGGTTCCGTGTAGCTAGCTCGTGATCTGTCCGGAGTTTGTAGCTCGTGATCTGTCCGGTTCTAGAACCACTCCAACGAGGGGGTGGGGATGGACCGGGTCAGAGTAGACGAGGGAGTTCGGAGGATGCGTTTTGAGGGATTGTTGGATCGTCATGAACGGGGCGAGTTGAGCCAGTTGGAAGCGGCGGAGATGCTTGGGATGGGGGAGCGGACGTTTCGGCGCTGGCGCGATCGGCTTCGCGAGGAAGGGCCGTCGGGGTTGGCGGACCGTCGGCTGGGCAAGCCGTCCGCCAGGCGTGCCGGAGTGGCGGAGATCGCGCGAATGCTGGAGCTGTATGCGGGGAGCTATGCGGACTTTACGGTGAAGCATTTTCACGAGCAGCTGGTGAAGCGGCATAACTACCAGCTGGGTTATACGGTGACCAAGGTGCACCTGCAGCGCGCTGGCCTGGTGCAGCCGGCGCCGCGGCGCTCGGCGCATCGCAAGAAGCGCCCCCGGCGGCCAATGATCGGCATGATGCTGCACCAGGACGCTTCCAAGCATGCTTGGTTGCCCGGCGATCGGCGCGCCTACGATCTGGTGGTGACGATGGAGGATGCGACCAGCGCCCTCTACTCGGCGTTCCTGGTTGATGAGGAGGGCACCGCCTCGAGCTTTCGTGGGTTGAGCGAGGTGATCGAGCGCCACGGCCTGTTCTGCTCCCTCTATACCGATCGGGGCGGCCACTACTTCCGCACGCCCAAGGCCGGCGAGCCGGTGTCGCGACAGCTTCCAACCCAGGTCGGCCGCGCCCTTGCCCAGCTCGGCATCGAGCACATCGCCGCCTACTCGCCGGAGGCCCGCGGCCGCTCCGAGCGGGCCTTCCGCACCCTGCAGGACCGTCTGCCCAAGGAACTCAAGCTCGAGCGGATCACCACCATCGAAGCCGCCAATCGTTGGCTCGCCGACACCTATATCCCCGCCTACAACGCCGCCTTTGCGGTCGTCGCCGAGCAAACCGGCTCCGCCTTCGTCGCCGATGCCGCGGGCGCCTGGCGCGAGATCCTCTGCCTCCAGGGCGAACGCCGGGTTGGCAACGACAACACCCTCAAATGGCGCGGGCTCTGCCTGCAGCTCCCGCCCAGCCACCTCAGACCTCACTTCGTCAAGGCATCCGTGCGGGTCCACCAGTATCCAGACGGCACGCTCTCCGTCTTTCTCGGACCCCATCGGCTCGCCAACTACAACCCTGATGGTCAGATCACCCAACCCATGGCCAAAGCCGCGTGACACGCTTCCACGAGGCCGATTTTCCCCGGGGCATGCCCCGGGGAAAATCAACAACGAAGCGGACAACTCACGAGCTACATAAACCGGTCAACTTGACGCGCTAGCAACACAGAGCCTAGGTTCCGGCGCCCGAACAGGGCGGGGCTCCTTCCTTCATTCGTCATGCCCGGCCATGGCGAAAAAGGGACGCACCACAGAGACACGGAGATCACAGAGAAGATCGAGATGCCTGCGCCCTCGGCGCGCATAAAGCCCTTTCTTCTCTCCGCGACCTCCGTGTCTCTGTGGTGAACTCGTCTTTCCTCACTAAGGGCTCCGGCGGCCCTTCGAAAACCGTTGATCGTCAGTTAACTCCGCGCCATCTATGATCGGGGGCGGTGCAAGGGGGCGCCGATCCCGTGAAGATACTCAGCGCATTCAAGCTCATCGCCGTAACGATCCTCGCCGTCGCCATCTTCTACGTCGGCGGCATGGCCGGCATGCAGGCGCTGCACTATTACGGCAATTTCGAATGGGCCGTCACCACCGCCGCCTTCTGGCTGGGCGGTCTCTTGATGGTCCTGGTCGTAGTCGAATCGGTGAAGCGCACCATCGTGGCGATCGCCTCCCTGGTCGAGGACGAGGTCCCGCCGGCGCCGCAAGCGGCCTCGGAATCCGACGCGGATGCGGGCCCGCTGGCGAAGCCTGTCCAGCGTCCACCGGCGCCGCCGCCAAGTGCGGCCAAGCCGGCCCAGCCGGCGAGCCCGCCCAAGCCGGCAGCTTCCGCAGCACCGCCGAAGAAGTAGATCAGTTATCCGCCCAGCGCTGCAGCAGCCGGGCGTAGACGCCGAGCATCGTCTGGCGCGAGCGGCCGGGCTGGCCGAGCTCGCGCACGTCGTTCAACAGCCTGGCGAGGTCGTAGAGGATCTCCCGGTCCGCCGCCTCGCGCACGTGGCTCTCGATCCAGGTGACCGCCGCCAGCCGCGTGCCGCGGGTGACCGTCTCCACCCGATGCACCTGGACGCTGCGGTAGAACACCGCGTGTCCGGCCGGCAACTTCAGGCGTGCGGTCCCGTGCTCGTGGTCGATGGCGAGCGCGCCGCCGTCATAGCTGCCGGGATCGGAGAGAAACAGCGTCATCGACAGGTCGGCGCGCAGGCGCTCGTTGTTGCCGAGATCCAGGAGCGGACTGTCGAGATGGTCGCCATAGGCCATGCCGATGTCGTAGCGATTGAAGATGATCCGGTGCAGCTTCCTCGGGTAGACGTAGTTCTGCACCATCGGATTGCGGCGAATCGCCTGGTCAACCACCTGCGCCGGGCCGTCATCGGCGACGTCGGAGAAGAATTCGAGGTTGTTCTTGGCGAGCTTGGCGGCACCGGCGGCGCTGGCGCGGCCGTCGGCGAAGGGTGCGGCGGCAATGCGGGCCATGACCCTGCCGAGCTCGTCGGCCGTCAGGAGGTCGGGTACGATGAGCATCCAGCCCCGTCTCTGCCAGGAGACCGGGACTTTGGCAAGGGCAGCCCTTTCGGGCCGCCGGAGGAATCGGCGCTCGAACTCGAGGGGGAACTAACGGCGGAGCGCGCCGGCGAGCGCCCCTCCGGCGACTCGCCAGCTCAGGGCCGGGGCGACGCCGCGCGTGGCGAAGGCGGCGGCAAGGCGGAGCCGCCGCCGCGCTTCGTACAGGCTTTCGGGCGACAGCTCGACGGCGCGGGTAAAGCCCATGAGCAGCGCCTCGTCGGTGATGAGGAAATCCAGGACCGCGGCCAGATGCTGGGTCGCGACCGGCCGGCGCCGCAGATCCGCCTCGGCGAGGCCGGCATGGGAGAGCAGCCGGCTCAGCCCGGAACGGCTGCTCATCAGGAAGCCGAGCACGCGGATGGCCAGGGTCTCGGGTTGATCCGCGAGCGTGTCGGCGGAGTATTCAGACGGCAACATGCGCGCTCCCATGCTCGACAGCCTACACCATGTGGGTCGATCGGGGCTGGATTCCAGCGAGGGGGCGAAAGGCCCCGTATCGGGCCCTGAAAACCCAGCCGGAATCACCTGAGCGTGTGCCGGAGGGGCGCCTCGCCACCGCTCGGCACAACCTCAGCGCGGATCTCGTGCCGAGGGCCGCCCCTCAGGGCTGGATGGCTAAAACACCCGGCTCCACATGCGGCCGAGCCAGGAGCGGTCGCTGGGAACCGGCGTCAATCCTTCGCCGGCGAGCAACACGTAGCTCTCGTGGTACCAGTCGCTGCCGGGATAGTTGTAGCCGAGCACCGCGGCGGCCGATTGCGCTTCCGTGCGCACGCCCAGACGGAGATAGGCTTCGGTCAGCCGGTGCAGCGCCTCGGGCACCTGCTCGGTCGTCTGGTACTCCTCGACCACCCGGCGAAAGCGGTTGATCGCCGCCAGATATTGCCCGCGCGTGAGATAGTAGCGGCCGATATCCATCTCCTTGCCGGCGAGGTGGTTGCGCGTGAGATCGACCTTGAGCCTGGCATCGCGGGCATATTTGCTTTCGGGAAACCGCCGGACGACCTCATCCAGGGCTTTCAGCGCCTTCTCGGTGATCTGCTGGTCGCGGCCGACATCGGTGATCTGCTCGTAGTAGCAAAGCCCTTTCAGATAGTAGGCATAGGCGATGTCGCGATTGCTCGGGTGCAGCTCGATGAAGTGATCGAGGGAGGCGATGGCCGGGTCGTACCTGTTGTTCTGGTATTGGGAGTAGGCGGCCATCAGCTGGGCCTTGGTCGCCCAGCCGGAGTAAGGGTGCTGGCGCTCGACCTCGTCGAACAGCGCCGCCGCTCCGGGGTAGTTCTGCTGGTCGAGCTGATCCATCGCCGCGTTGTAGATCGTCTCGACCGGCCGCTCGACATAGGCCGTGTCTTTGGCGCTGCAGGCGGCAAGCGCGATCAGCGCGAACGAGCCGACGAGCAGGTTTCTCACAGGTCCAACCACCGTTTCCACATCCCCCGAGACGACGAAGCGGCGGATTATATCAGGGATGGCTCGAGAGCCAACCGCCCGGATCGGGCGGGTGTGCCAGCGCTAGGCCGAGGCGGCGATCGGCTCGGCGGCGGCGGCGTCGAGCGCCGGAACTTCCACGCGGCGCCAATTGGCCGCATCGCCGAAGAGCTGCGACAGCGCCTGATGGGTCAAATGGTGGCCCGAGCGATGGCCGTGGAAGTGGCCCAGCATCGGACCCCCGGCAAGGTAGAGATCGCCGATGCAGTCCAGCACCTTGTGGCGGACGAACTCGTCGTCGTAGCGCAGGCCCTCTTCGTTCAGCACGCGGTCGCCGGCAACGACGACGGCGTTGTCGAGCGAGCCGCCGCGCGCCAGGCCGGCGGCCCTGAGCTGATCCAGCTCGTGCAGGAAGCCGAAGGTCCGGGCCCGGCTGATCTCGGACTTGAAGGTGCCGTTCACCAGATGAACCGCACAGTGCTGCTTGGCCACCGCCGGGCTGTCGAAATCGATGTCGAAACTGACCGACATGCCGAGCGCGGGGCTCAGCCTGGCATGGCGCTCGGCATTGCCGGCGCTGATCTGGCGCAGGATCTGGACGGCGCGCCTGGGGGCGTTCTGCTCGATCTTGCCGGCGCACTCGATCAGGAACACGAAAGGTGCGGCGCTGCCGTCCATGATCGGCACTTCCGGCCCATCCACCTCGACCACGGCATTGTCCACCTCGCAGCCGGCGAACGCGGCCATCAGGTGCTCGACCGTGGCGACCGCCACGCCGTCCTCGCGGCCGAGCCGGGTGCACAGGCGCGAGTCGACGACGTTGTGCCAAAGTGCGGGAATGTCCGATCCGCGCCCGGCCGCATCGGTGCGCCGGAAGCGGATGCCGCTATCGGCCTCGGCCGGCATCAGGGTCATGGAGACGCGAGCGCCGGTATGCAGCCCCACCCCAGAGCAATGGATGGCGCTCTTCAAAGTCTTCTGGCGTACTGAGAAAGCGTGCTTGGGTTTGACCGGTCGGCGGACTGAAGGCACCTGGGTCTGCAACTCGGGCATATCGCCAACCACTTCCGGAATGACTTGTGAGGGACGCTCCGGAAGACATTTAGTTGCATCTTCCGGAGCTGTCATATCACCTTTTGTTACTGTTTGTGACAGGAAAACTCAAAGTCTTTCAGAGGCTTCCAACGGTTTTCGGCCTCCTCTAGTTGGCCTGGCGGCGCAGGAAAGCAGGGATGTCCAGAAGATCGTCCTCGGCGCTGGTGCCGAGTCGGTCGGACGGATCGAGATGGCCGAGACGCGCCTGGGCCGATTGGGCTGGCTTCGCCGGCGCCGGGGGGGAAGCCGGCCTCGCCGCCGCTGCCGGCTTCGAGGTCGCCGGCTCCCGGAACAGGCTCTCGGCCGGCTGGGTGCGGCCGATGCCGACCACCCGCTGGAACAGGCTTGGGCTCCGGGGCTTCTCGCGCGGCCCATTGGCCATCGCCGCGGCCGCGAACGGATCCGCCACGCCAGCTTCCGCGCGCGCGCTCGCCGCCGCCGGACGGGGCGCGATGAAGGGCTGGCCCAGCGCCGTCATCGCCGGACGCGGCGCCGGTGTCGGTGCTGGGGCAGGGGCCGGGGCCGGGGCCAGCTCGATCGGGGCCATGACCGGCTCGGCGCGGGCCTCGAGGGCGGGCCCGCCCGGCGCTTTGTCGATCGCCGGCACGGGTGCGACCGCGACAGCGGGCTCCGCCAGGACCGGGGCGACCGGCAGCGGCGCCGGCTCGATCGCCGGTTGGGCCATCGGCTGGGCCATCGGTTGAGCCACCGCCAGGGCGGGAGCGGTCGCCACCACCGGGGCGGCGATCGGTGCCGCCACCGGCTCTCTCGCCAAGGCGGTCTGGCCGAGGGTGATCGGCTGCGCCATCGCCGGCTGGGCGGCGGCGCGGGCCGGGGCCGCCATGCGGGCGGGCTGACCCACGACGGTCAAGGCCGGACGCGGCGGGCGCTGCTGCGCCGACTCGATGTTGATGCCGGTCGCCACCACCGAGACCCGCATGCGGCCCTTGAGGGCATCATCGAAGGTCGAACCGAAGATGATGTTGGCCTCGGAGTCCACCTCCTCGCGGATGCGGTTGGCGGCTTCGTCGACCTCGAACAGCGTCATGTCGAGGCCGCCGGTGATGTTGATGAGCACGCCCTTCGCCCCCTTCATCGAGGCGTCCTCGAGCAATGGATTGGCGATGGCCGCCTCGGCTGCGTCGATGGCGCGCTTGTCGCCCTCGGCCTCGCCGGTGCCCATCATCGCCTTGCCCATCTCGCTCATGACCGTGCGGATGTCGGCGAAATCCAGATTGATCAGGCCCGGCATCACCATGAGGTCGGTCACGCCGCGCACGCCCGAATAGAGCACGTCGTCCGCCATCTTGAAGGCATCGGCGAAGGTGGTCTTCTCGTTGGCGACCCGGAACAGATTCTGGTTCGGGATGATGATGAGGGTGTCGACGTATTCCTGCAGCTCCTCGATGCCGGCTTCGGCGATGCGCATGCGGTGCGCGCCCTCGAAGTGGAACGGCTTGGTGATGACGCCGACGGTGAGGATGTTGCGCTCGCGCGCGGCGCGCGCGATCACCGGTGCCGCACCGGTGCCGGTGCCCCCGCCCATGCCGGCGGTGATGAACACCATGTTGGCATAGTTGAGATGCTCCAGGATCTCCTCCAGCGCCTCTTCCGCCGCGGCGCGGCCGATCTCCGGCCGGGATCCGGCGCCGAGGCCTTGCGTCACCCTGGTGCCGAGCTGGATGCGCCGCTCCGCCATGGTCATGGCCAGCGCCTGGCTGTCGGTGTTGCACACCAGGAAGTCGACGCCTTCCAGGTTCGAGCGGATCATGTTGTTGACGGCATTGCCGCCGGCACCGCCGACGCCAATCACGGTTATGCGCGGCTTCAACTCGGTTTCCCGGGGAATGCTGATATTGATGCTCATCGTCCTTCTCCGTTCCTCGATAAGAGGGTCAAGGTGTTGTCACGCCCAACCGGCCGTCGCCGGCACATCGCCTTCTTCAAAAATTCTCCCTGAGCCAGTGTCCGAAGCGGCCGAACAGCCCGGCCGATGCCGGGGGGACCGCGCTCATGCGTCCGACTCGATCCGGAATCTCGCCGACCGCGTAATGCAGCAGGCCGGCGCAGGTGGCGAAGGCGGGACCGCAGGTCGACTCGGCGAGGCCGGCCATGCCGATGGGCCGGCCGAGGCGCACCTGCTTGTCGAGAATGCTGGCGGCCAGCTCGCGCACGCCCTGCAGCTGGCTGGCGCCGCCGGTCAAGACCACGCGGCGGCCGGCGAGCTTGTCGAAGCCGCTCGCTTCCAGCTGGCCGCGCACCAGCTCGAAGGTCTCTTCGAGCCTGGGCTGGATGATCTGGTTGAGGTAGGACTTCGGCACATGGTTGGGCTGGCTGCGGTTGTCCTCGCCGACCAGCGGCACGTCGATGAGCTCGCGCTCGTCGGTGGCCGAGGAGGTGGCGCTGCCGTAGAGCGTCTTCAGGCGCTCCGCCTCGATGAGCGGCGTGGAGAGGCCGCGGGCGACATCGTTGGTGACATGGCAGCCGCCGACCGTCACCACGTCGGTGTGCACCACCGCACCATCGAAGAACACCGCGAGCGAGGTGGTGCCGCCGCCCATGTCGATGACGGTGACGCCGAGGTCGACCTCGTCCTCGACCAGGCTGGCGAGCCCGGAGGCGTAGGGAGAGACCACCAGCTTCTCGATGTCGAGATGGCCGCGCTCGACCACGTTGACGAGGTTGCGGACGGCACCCGAGGCGGCGGTCACCACGTGCATGCTGGCGCCGAGCCGGTCGCCGAACATGCCGCGGGGATCGCGGATGCCGCGATTGCCGTCGATGGTGTAGCCGATCGGAATCGAATGGATGAGCTGGCGCTCCTCGGCGTCGGTCACCGGGCTGCCCTGGTCGAGGACGCGGCGCATGTCGATCTCGCCGACCTCGTGGCCGGAGATCGCCACCTCGACGCCGACCGTTTCCGAGGCGGGATAGCCGGCCGAGAGATTGACGATCACCTGCCGGATGGTCTCGTTCGCCATCTTTTCCGCGGCGTTGACCGCGGCGATGATCGAGGCTTCCGCCTGGTCCATGTCGACGATGGCGCCGCCGCGAACGCCCTTGGCCACCTGATGGCCGATGCCGGTCACGCGCGGCAAGCCGCCGTTCTCGCTGCGCGCGATGAAGCAGCAGATCTTGGTCGAGCCGATATCGAGGGCCGCGATCGTGCCGCTACGGGTCTTGGGGTTAAGCTTTGCCATGGGTGATGCGCGTCTCTCTCAATTCCTCGTCGTTGCCGTCAGGTGGCCTTGCCGTTGCCGCGGGTCCGCTGCTTGGCACCCTCCGGCGAAACCTGGATCACCAAGCGGTCGGGCAACCGCAAGTCGATGGTCACCACGTCGCGCTGGAGCACGTTGCTGGTGCGTTCGAGGTTGGCGAGCTGTGCCCAGGCTTGGGCGATGTCGGTCTCCGGCAGACGCACATCGACGCCGTTGTCGAGCTGCAGATTCCATCGCCGCTCGGCGACGCGAATGGCGGCGACCACGCGCTTCTGCAGCATGGGCTCGCTCGCCAAGAGATCGAGCAGCTCGGCCGCTGCCGGGGGCGCATCGTCGCCCACCAGGACCGGCAGCGAGGCGAAGCGCTCGATGCCGCCCCGCAGGATCACCACGCCGTCGCGGTCGACCAGGACCAGCTTGCGATCGCGCTGCCAGAGCGCCATCGGCGTGCGTTCGGTCAAGCGGACGCGGAGCGTGCCCGGGAGCGCCCGCTCGACCACCGCGCTCTTGACCCAAGCAAGCCGCTCCAGGCGCCGCCGCGCCGCCTCGGGGCTGACGGCGAGGATCGGTTGCCCGCGCTGGACGTCGAGGGCGGCGAGCACGTCCTTGGCCGCGGTCTCCCGGCGACCTTCGAGCAGAACCTCCTCCACCCTGAGGCCGAAGGCGGCGGTCATCCTGAGCGCGCTTTCCGCCGCTTGGCCTTGCAGCCGATCGAAGGCACCGGAGCCCCAGAGAGACTGCGCGCCGAAGGCCGCTCCGGCTGCCGCGGCCACGGCCAGGAGGCCGATGAGCGACGGCTTCAGCCAGCGCAGCGCCACGCGTCGGCGCCTGGGCTTCGCTTGCGCGGGGTCGCGGATCATGAATCGCATCTCGCCTCCTCGACCATCCAGGTCACCAATTGCGTGAAGGAAATGCCGTGATAGGCGGCTTGCTCCGGCACCAGGCTCAAGGGCGTCATCCCCGGCTGGGTGTTGATCTCGAGGAAGACCAGCCGACCCGGGCTCTTGGTCGTGTCGTCGTAGCGGAAATCCGAACGGGTGACGCCGCGGCAGCCGATGGTCTGATGCGCCAACAGGGCAACGCGCAGCGTCTCTTCATAGACCGCGGACGGCAACGGCGCCGGCACCAGGTGCACGGCCCGGCCCTCGGTGTATTTGGCCGTGTAATCGAAGAATGCTTCTTTCGGCTTGATCTCGGTCACCGCGAGCGGTCGATCGCCCATGACCCCCACGGTCAGCTCGCGGCCGGGAATGAACTCCTCGACCAGAACGTCGTCGCCGTAGCGCCAATCCTCATCGGGAGCGCGATTGTCGCCATTGCGGACGATACGCACCCCCACCGACGATCCCTCGGAGATCGGCTTGACGACGAAGGGCGCCGGCATGGCACCGAACGCTTCTCGCCGGCGCACGACCTTACCCTCGGCCATGGGCACGCCGACCGAGCCGCAGAGGTGCTTGGTCTGGACCTTGTCCATGGCGATCGCCGAGGCGAGCGCGCCGGAATGGGTGTAGGGGATGCCCATGATGTCGAGCAGGCCCTGGATGCGGCCGTCCTCGCCGAAGCGGCCATGCAGCGCGTTGAAGCAGATCTCGGGGCGCATGCGGTCGAGGACGAGGGCGATGTCGCGGCCGACGTCGATCTCGCTCACCTGGAAGCCGCCCTGGCGCAGCGCCTTGGCGCATTCGCGGCCGCTCACCAGCGAGACCTCGCGCTCGCTCGACCACCCGCCCATGAGTACGGCAACGTGCTTGCTCATGGGGCAGTCGCTCCCGGACCCGGCTCGCCCACGATCTTGATCTCCCAGCGCAGCTCGACGCCTGACGTCTCGCGCACGCGCCGGCGCACCTCCTCGCCCAGCGTTTCGAGATCGGCGGCGCTCGCGGTTCCGGTGTTGATGAGGAAGTTGCAGTGCTTCTCCGAGACTTGCGCCCCGCCGACGGCAAGCCCGCGGCAGCCGGCACGCTCGATCAGCTGCCAGGCCTTCGCACCTTCGGGATTGGCGAAGGTGCTGCCGCCGGTGCGCGCGCGCACCGGCTGGCTCGCCTCGCGCTGAGCGCGAATGTCGCGCATGCGCTGGGCGATCTCTTCCGGCTCCCCCGGCTCGGCGCGCAACAGCGCGGCAAGGAAGATCCAGCCCGGCGGCACCTGGGAATGCCGGTAGCCGAGGCCAAGCTCGGCGCGGTCCAGCCTGTGCTTGATCCCGTGCGGGTCGAGCGCGTCGGCTTCGAGGGTGACGTTCACCATCTCGCGGCCATAGGCGCCGGCATTCATCCGCAAGGCGCCGCCGATCGTGCCGGGAATTCCCGACAGGAATTCCAGGCCGGCGAGACCGGCCTGCTCGGCCGTCAGCGCCACATTGAGATCGAGCGCGCCGGCGCCGGCGCGCAGCATCGTGCCCTCGACCGCGACCATGGCGAAGCCCTTGCCGAGGCGCAGGACCACACCACGGATACCGCCGTCGCGCACCAAGAGGTTGGAGCCGACCCCAATCACGGTAACCGGCACGTCGGAGGGCTTGCCGGCGAGGAAGTCGGCGAGATCTTCGGGATCGGCCGGCCGGAACAGGACCTCCGCCGGGCCGCCGACGCGAAACCAGGTGAGCGGACCCAGAGCGGCGTTCTCGGCGTAGCGGCCGCGCACGGCCGGTAGCCGTTCGATCAGGCTGTACATGGACTTCCGCAGCGGCCTCACGACGCCGCCTCCCGTGTCGCGGGCATCAGGCGCTGCAGCTCGCGCGGCAGCCCATTCGCCCAGTTCGTGATGCTGCCTGCACCGAGGCAGACGACGAGATCGCCCGGCCGCGCCGTCGCCGCCACCAGCGCCGCCAGGTCTTCCGGCTTCTCCAGCGCCACCACGCTGCGATGTCCGCGGGCGCGCAAGCCCTCGACCAGCGCATCGCGGCTCGCCCCTTCGATCGGCTGCTCGCCGGCGGCATACACATCGGCCACCACGACGCAGTCGGCGTCGTTGAAGCAGGTGCAGAAGTCCTCGAACAGGTGCTTGAGGCGCGTATAGCGGTGCGGCTGCACCACGGCGATCACCTGGCCCGAGGGACAAGCGCCGCGGGCGGCCTTGAGCACGGCGGCGATCTCCACCGGATGATGGCCATAGTCGTCGATGACGGTGACGCCGCCCACCTCGCCGGTCCGGGTGAAGCGGCGCTTGACGCCGGCGAAGGATCCGAGCGCCCGGCGCAGCACTTCCTCCTCGATCCCCATCTCGTTGGCGACGGCAATGGCGGCCAGCGAATTCTGCACGTTGTGCTGGCCCACCATCGGCAGCCGCATGTCCACCAGCGTGCGGCTCTCGCCGCGCGCCCGGTCGTTGATGATCACATCGTAGCGGGCGCCGGACGGCGACAGCCTGATGTCGACCGCGCGCACGTCGGCCTGCGGGCTCATGCCGTAGGTGATGATCTTGCGGTCGGCCACCTTCGGGATCAGCGCCTGCACCACGGGATGGTCGATGCAGAGTGCGGCGAAGCCGTAGAACGGGATGTTCGCGACGAAGCTGGCGAATGCGTCCTGGACGGCCTCGAAGGTGCCGTAGAAGTCCAGATGCTCGGGATCGATGTTGGTGACCACCGCGATCGTCGCCGGCAGCTTGACGAAGGTGCCGTCCGACTCGTCCGCCTCGACCACCAGCCATTCCCCCGAGCCCAGCCGGGCATTGGTGCCATAGGCGTTGACGATGCCGCCGATGATCGCCGTCGGATCGAGCCCTGCCGCCTCGACCACGCTGGCGATCATGGTCGTGGTCGTGGTCTTGCCGTGGGTTCCGCCGACGGCGATCGACCATTTGAGGCGCATGAGCTCGCCCAGCATCTCCGCCCGGCGCACGACCGGCAGCAGCCGCTGGCGTGCTGCGACCATCTCGGGATTGTCCGGCTTGACCGCGGAGGAATAGACGACGACGGAGGCATCGCCCAGATTCTCGGCGCGGTGGCCGACCTTGACCTTGATGCCCTTGTCGATGAGCCGTTTGACGTTGCCGCCCTCGGAAAGGTCGCTGCCTTGGACCGCGTATCCCAGATTGTGCAGAACCTCGGCGATGCCGGACATGCCGATGCCGCCGATGCCGATGAAATGCACGGTGCCGATGGTGAGCGGGAGCGCTCTCATGCCGCGACCTCCCGGATGCCGCCGTGGCCGCCATTGGCAGGTGCGATCTCGAGGACGAGGCCGGCCAAGCGTTCGGCGGCATCGAGGCGGCCGAGGGCGCGCGCCTTCTCGGCCATCTCCACCAGCCGCGCCGGTACGACCAAAAGCGGCTCCAGCCTTGCCGCCAGCGCCTGCGCGGTGAACGCCGCTTCCGGCATCAACCACGCCGCACCGGCATTCTCCAAGGCTTGCGCATTGGCACCCTGCTGATTGTCGCTGTGGTAGGGATAGGGAACCAGGATCGAGGGGCGGCCCGCCGCCGTCAGCTCGGCCACCGTGGAGCCGCCGGAACGGCAGATGACGAGCTGCGCCCGGGCGAGACGCTCCGGCAGATCGGCGAAGAACGGCGACAGCTCCGCCTCGACGCCGAGCCCGAGATAGATATCGCGCGCCGCCTCGATGTCCTCGGGGCGGCATTGCTGCACGATGCTCAGGCGGCGGCGGACCGACTCCGGCAGGAGTGCCACCGCCTGGGGAACGATGCGGCCGAAGACGCGCGCCCCTTGGCTGCCGCCGGTGATCAAGAGCGACAGCGTGCCGTCCGCCGCCGGCGCCGGGTAGGGCGCTTGGCTGACGCGGGCGACGGCGTCGCGCACCGGGTTGCCGGTCATCACCACGCGGCCGCGGTCGGCCTGCTTGATCTGGCTCACGGCTTCGAAGGAGGTGGCGAGGCGGGTTGCGTGGGAGGCGAGCAGCCGGTTGGCGCGGCCGAGCACGGCATTCTGCTCGTGCAGCACCGTCGGGATGCCGAGCTGGCTTGCGGCAAGCAGCGTCGGCACCGAGGCATAGCCGCCGAAGCCGGCGATCGCCGCGGGCCGCAGGCGCTTCAGGAGCTGGCGTGCCTCGATGAGGCCGAAGCCGAGCTCGATCACGCCCAAGAGCTTGCGCGTGAGCGAGCGGTCGCCGAGCCCGCTCGCCCGGATGCGATGGATCTCGACCTCGCCGCCGGCGACGGTGAAGGCTTGGCCGCGGCGATCGGTGATGAGGGTGAGCGCGTAGCCGCGACGCGCCAGAGCTTCCGCCAGTGCCGCCGCCGGAAACATGTGGCCGCCGCTGCCCCCCGCGGCGAGCGCGATCAGGCGTCTGGTGACGATCTGGCTCATCGTTGCCCGCTCCCGCCGGTCCGCCGCCGCGTCAGCGCCAGCAACATCCCGGTCCCGAGCGCCAGCGCCACCAGCGAGGAGCCGCCATAGCTGACGAAGGGGAGCGTCATGCCCTTGGTCGGCATGAGGTGCAGCGAAGAAGCCATGTTGATGATCGCCTGCAAGCCAAACTGGGTCAGAAGCCCGGTGGCCGCCAGCAGCACGAAGAGATCCGTCTCCTGAAACAGCCGCGAGAAGCCGCGCAGCACCACGAAGGCGAAGAGGCCGACGATCAACAAGCAGACCAGCACGCCGAACTCCTCGCCGGCGACGGCGAAGATGAAATCCGCGTGCACGTCGGGGATCACGTCCTTGACCCGGCCTTCGCCGGGCCCACGCCCCCACAGGCCGCCGCGGGCGAAGGCTTCGAGCGACCGCTCGACCTGGTAGCTGTCGCCCGATGCCGGGTCGAGGAAGCGGTCGATGCGGCTCGCCACGTGGGGCAGCAGGAGATAGGCGCCGCCGAGGCCGAGCGCGCCGGCGCCACCGAGGGCCGCCACATAGATCATCGACAGGCCGGCCAGGAAGAACTGGCCGAACCAGATGGCCGAGATCACCACCGCCATTCCAAGGTCGGGCTGCAGGATCAGCAAGCCGACGACCAGCGCATAGAGCACGCTGGCGATGAGATTGCCGGGCACCCCGGTGCCGCGGCGCTGCTCGGCGAACATCCAGGCCGAGACCACGGCAAAGCACGGCTTAACGAACTCGGAGGGCTGCAAGGAGAGCCCGGGGAGGTTGATCCAGCGGCGTGCGCCCTTGATCTCCACGCCGTTGATGAGCGTCAGTGCTACCAAGGCGATGCCGATCGCGAGTCCGACCACCGCAATCCGGCGCACGGCCATGGGCGAGGCGAGCGAGATCAGCACCATCAGCGTCACCGCCGGCAGCAGCAGAAGCATCTGACGGCGCACGAAGTAGAATCCGTCGAGGCCGATGCGCTGGGCGACGGCCGGGCTCGCCGCCAGGATGAGGATGGCGCCGATGCCGATGATCATCGCCAGCGCCGCCAGGGTCCAGCGATCGACCGTCCACCACCAGCGGCCGAGCACGCTCGTGTCGCTACGGGCAATGGCGCTCATTGCATGCTCTCCGCCGCCAACTGCTTGACCAGGCGCCGGAACTCCTCGCCCCGCGCCTCGAAATCGGCGAATTGATCGAAGGAGGCGCAGGCCGGCGACAGGAGCACGACCGCACCCGGCCGGTGCTCGGATCCTGCCATGCTGGAGGCCTCGCCGACGGCGCTCTCGAGGTCGCCCGAAAGCGTGTAGGGCACCCGGCCTTCGAGCGTGTCGGCGAAGGCCCGGGCGGCTTCGCCGATGAGGAAGGCGTGAACGATCCGCGGGAAATACCCTTCCAGCGAGGCGATGCCGCCTTCCTTCGGCTTGCCGCCGGCGATCCAGTAGATCGCTTCGTAGCAGGCGAGGGCGCGGGCGGCGGCATCGGCGTTGGTCGCCTTCGAGTCGTTGATGAAGGCGACGCCGCCGATCACGGCGATCCGCTCCTGGCGATGGGCGAGGCCGGGATAGAGGCTGAGCGAGGCAGCGATCCGCGGCGCCACCAGGCCGGCGGCCTTGGCCGCGGCATAGGCCGCGACCGCGTTCTGCTGGTTGTGCTGCCCTGGGAGGTTGGGCAGTTTGGCGAGGTCGAGCATCGGCCGGCTCCAGCCATCCATGTCGTCGATGAGCCAATTGTCTTCGACATAGACCCCACCCGGCGCCGGTCCGCTGGCGGAAACCGGCACCACCGACTGGCGGCCATGCTGGATGAGATCGTCGTAGATCTTGCGGCTGGTCTCGTCGTCGAGCGCCACGATGGCGGTCGCCTCGCCGCCTTGCCCGCGAAAGATCCGGCGCTTGGCCGCGACATAGCCCTCGAAGCCGCCATGGCGATCCAGATGGTCGGGGGTGACGTTGAGGAGCACGGCGATGTCGAAGTCGATCGAATGCGTGAGCTCGAGCTGGTAGGAGGACATTTCCAAGACGTACCAGCCATCGACATCGAGCGCCGCCAGCGACAGGACCGGAACGCCGACATTGCCGCCGACTTCCGAGCGGAGATCGTGCTGGCGAAAGAGATGGCCGATGAGCGTGGTGGTGGTCGATTTGCCGTTGGTTCCGGTGACGCCGAGATAGCGGCCGTCCGGCCGGGCCCGGCCGAGGAGATCGATGTCGCTGACGAGCGCTGCCTTGGCCGCGAGCGCCTTGGCGGCGATTGGATGCGGCTTGGGGAAGCTGTGGGGAATGCCGGGGCTGAGCACGAGGGTGCGCACGCGGCCCCAATCGGCCGTCTCGAGATCGACGATCGGCACGCCCGCCGCCGCGGCCGCCTGGCGACGCTCCGGCGCATCGTCCCACGCCATCACCTGGGCGCCGCTCTCGATGAGCGACTGTGCGGCGGTGAGCCCGGAGCGCGCCAAGCCCAAGACCGCGATCGGAACCTCCGCCATGCCTGGAATGGTGATCATCCTCTTCACCGGATCTTCAACGTCGACAGTCCGGCGATCGCCAAGATCATGGCGATGATCCAGAAGCGGATGACGATGGTGGG
Source organism: Pseudomonadota bacterium (assembly GCA_016195085.1). Classification (NCBI taxonomy): domain Bacteria; kingdom Pseudomonadati; phylum Pseudomonadota; species Pseudomonadota bacterium. The sequence continues at coordinate 25,681 of JACQAG010000017.1, forward strand.
CTCGGCCCAGCCCTTCTTCTCGAAATGATGATGCAAGGGGGCCATGCGGAAGACCCGGCGCCCGGTCAGCTTGAAGGAGACGACCTGGACGATGACCGACACCGTCTCCAGGACGAAGAGGCCGCCGATGATGGCGAGCGCGAATTCGTGCTTGGTCACCACCGCGATGGCACCCAAGGCGCCGCCCAAAGACAGGGATCCGGTGTCGCCCATGAACACCATGGCGGGCGGGGCGTTGAACCAGAGAAATCCCAAGCTGGCACCGACCAAGGCGCCGCACAGGACCGCGAGCTCGCCGGCGCCGGGCACGTGGTTGATCTGCAGGTAGTTGGCGAACACCGCATTGCCGGCGAGGTAGGCGATGAGCGCGAAGCAGGCTGCGGCGATCATCACCGGCACGATGGCAAGACCATCGAGGCCGTCGGTCAGATTGACGGCGTTGGAGGCGCCGACCATGACGAAGGCGGCGAAGGCGACGAAGGTCCAGCCGACCTGCAGGAGCACCGTCTTGAAGAACGGCACCGCGATGGCGGTCGACAAGGGGCCGCGCGAGAGCATCACGACCAGCACGGCGGCGGCCACCGCGATGGCGATCTGGCAGATGAGCTTGACGCGCCCGGGCAACCCGCCCGAGGAGCGCCGGGTGAGCTTGAGGTAATCATCGCCGAAGCCGACGAGGCCGAAGCCGATGGTGACCAGGAGCACCGTCCACACATAGCCGTTGGTCAAATCGGCCCACAGCAAGGTCGAGATCGAGAGCGCCAGAAGGATGAGGACGCCGCCCATGGTGGGCGTGCCCTTCTTGGTGATGAGATGGCTCTCGGGTCCGTCGTCGCGGATCGGCTGGCCGCCGTTCTGCCGGCTCTTCAGCCATTGGATGATCGAGGGTCCGAGCACGAAGCTGATGGCGAGCGCGGTCAAGACCGCGCCGCCGGTGCGGAAGGTCAAATAGCGGAAGAGGTTGAGCGGGCCGAACTCATCCGACAGCGGGAACAGCAGGTGATAGAGCATCAGGCGCCCCGCTCGCTGCCCGGGGGCCGGTCGAGGGCCGCGAGCGCTTTGATGATGGGCGCCATGTTGGTGCCGAGGGAGCCCTTGACCGTGACCACGTCGCCGGCGCGGATATCGGCGGAGACGAGCCGGGCCATCTCCTCGCTCGTTCCGGCATGCAGCCCCTGGATCGTCGGCGGCAGCGCTTGGCGGAGGTGCTGGGACAACGGCCCGACCGTGTGCAGACGATCGATGTGGTTGGCGAGCACGCTTGCGGCCAGCTCGGCGTGGAGCGCCGGCCCGCTGGCACCGAGCTCGCGCATGTCGCCCAGAATGAAGACCCGGCGAGCGCCCGGAGCCGGCGCGATTTGGCCCAGCACCGCCAAGGCGGCGCGCACCGCAACCGGGCTCGCATTGTAGCTGTCGTCGATCAGCTCGAAGCTGCCGCCGCCGGCGAGCCTGACCGTCCGCCGCTCGCCGCGGCCTTTGGGCGCTTTGATGGCCCCCAGCGCGCTGGCCGCTCGGGAGAGATCGAGGCCGAGGAGATGGGCAGCGCCCAGGACGGCGAGGCTATTGATGGCCCAATGCTTGCCGGAGACCGGCATGGCGTAGCCGATGCTGGTTCCGGCGATGTCGGCGGCGACCTCGACCGAGCCTGGCTGGGTCAGGCTCTGCACCAGCCGAAAATCGGCGCCGCGACTCTCCCCGAAGCTCTTGACCGTGAGCCCCCGCACCTTGGCAGCGGCCGCGAGCCGGTCGAAATGCCGGTTGTCGCGGTTGAGGATGGCGATGCCGCCCTTCTCCATGCCCTCGAAGATCTCGGCCTTGGCATCGGCGATGGCTTCCTCGGAGACGAAGGCCTCGAGATGCACCGCCTCGACATTGGTGATGATGGCGATGTGTGGTCGGGTGAGGCGCGCGATGGGCGCGATCTCGCCCGGATGGTTCATGCCCAGCTCGAAGACGCCGATCTCGGCCTCGACGGCCAGACGCGCCAGGCTCAAGGGCGTGCCGATCTGGTTGTTGAGATTGCCTTCGCTGGCGCTGGTGCGCCGCTGGGCTCCCAATGCCAGGCGCAGCATCTCCTTGGTGCTGGTCTTGCCGACGCTGCCGGTGACCGCCACGAACCGCGCCATCGAGCGTCGGCGCGCATGACGGCCCAATTCCGTCAGCCCCGCCAGCGCGTCAGGCACGAGGAGGAGGGGGGCGGCCTCGGCGCCCGCGGGAAGCCTCTCGACCAGCGCCGCCGCGGCACCCTTGGCCAGCGCCGCGGCAACGTAATCGTGGCCATCGACCCGCTCCCCAGGGAGTGCCACGAAGAGATCGCCCGACCTGACCGAGCGGCTGTCGATGCTGACGCCCTCTGCTTGCCAGGGCTTGGTCGAGCGCCCGGACGTGGCGCGCTCGGCCTCCTCCGCAGTCCACAGCGGCTGAGCCTGACGGAGCGATGGCGCCATCACGCTGCCACCCCCTCGAGTCCGCCGAGTGCCGCCTGCACCACCGCAGCATCGTCGAACGGACGCACCTGACTGCCGATGATCTGACCCTGCTCGTGGCCCTTGCCGGCGACGACCAGCACGTCGCCGGGGCCGAGCGCGGCGACGGCATAGTGAATTGCTTCGGCGCGATCGCCGATCTCGCGCGCCGCGGGCGAGCCCGCCATGACCTGGCGCCGGATCGCGGCCGGGTTCTCCGAGCGCGGGTTGTCGTCGGTCACCACCACCCGGTCGGCGAGCTTGGCCGCGAGCCCGCCCATGATCGGGCGCTTGCCTGCGTCACGGTCGCCGCCGCAACCGAAAACCACCCACAAACGCCCTTGCACATGGGGTCTCAGCGTGGTCAGCACCGCTTCCAGAGCATCGGGCTTATGCGCGTAATCGACGTAGATCTCCGCCCCGTTGCCCCGCCTTCCGGCGAGCTGCAGGCGGCCGGGCACGCCTTCAATGAATGCCAGCGCGTCGGCCGCAGCCGCCGGCTCGGCGCCCGTCGCGATCGCCAGACCGAGGGCCTGCAGCGCGTTCATCGCCTGGAAGGCACCCACCAGGGGCAGCCGCACTTCGCGGCTCGAGCCCGACACCATGAGGGATAGGATTTGCGCGCCGGTCTCGGCGCGGCGTCCTGTCAGGCGCAGATCGGCCGTCTCGGAGGCCCCATAGCCGACGACGCCGATCCCGCGCCGCCGGCAAATGGCGGCGATCTCGGCGGATTCCGGCGCATCGGCATTGATGACGGCCTTGCCCTTCGGCTCCAGCACCCGCTCGAAGAGACCGCGCTTGGCCGCCAGATAGGCTTCCCGGCTCGGGTGGTAGTCGAGGTGATCGCGGCCGAGATTGGTGAAGCCGGCGGCGGCGGCGACGAGCCCGTCCAAGCGATACTGGTCGAGACCGTGGCTGGAGGCCTCGATCGCCAAGTGGTCGACGCCGTCCAGGGCGAGATCGGCCAGCGTCTCGTGGAGCAGCACCGGATCGGGCGTGGTGAGCGAGCTCATGGTCGGCCGCCCCGGGCGGATCACGCCCAAGGTGCCGATCGAGGCGGCGCGCCGGCCGAGCCGGGTCCAGATCTGGCGCAGGAAATCGACCGACGAGGTCTTGCCGCTGGTGCCGGTGACGGCGGCCACCGTCCTCGGCTGGGCGCCATAGAACCGTGCGGCCAGCTTGGCTAAGAGCCGGCGCGGCTCCGCGTCGGTCACCAGCACGACCCCACGCGCTTCTGCCGGCAATTCGGTGCCCGTCGGCGCCAGCACGACGCCGGCGCCGTGCTCGATCGCGGCCGCGATGAAGCGGCGCCCATCGGCATGGCTGCCGGGGAGTGCGGCGAAGAGATAGCCCGGGCGGACGGTGCGGGAATCCGCGGTCAAACCCTGGACGACGACGTCGTCCGGGGTCGGCTGGGTCCGCCCGGGTGGGATCAGGTCACTGAGACGCAATACGCTTCTCCTGTGGCCCTGACTCGATCACCAAAGCACGGCGAATTTCGGGCGAGGTTTCGTCGACCGGCGGAATTCCGTAGAGCGGCCCCATGCGGGTGATGACCTTGCGCACCACCGGAGCCGCGACCCAGCCGCCGGTGGCGTAACCATGGCTGCGCTTGGTGCCCTTGGGCTCGTCGACCATCACCATGACGAGGTATTGCGGATCGTGCATCGGAAAGACGCCGATGAAGGAGGAGAGCACGGATTTGTGCCGATAGCCGCCATGGCCGACCTTTTCGGCGGTCCCGGTCTTGCCGCCAACCACATAGCCAGGTGCCGCGGCGTTCTTGCCGGTGCCTTCCTCCACCACCAGGCGGAAGAGCCGGCGCATGTCCTCGGAGGTCGACTGCTTGAGGATGCGGGTGCCCGCCGGCATCTCCTCGGGCGGCCGGCGGATCAGCGTCGGCGCCCGGAGGATGCCGCCATTCAAGACCGCGGCCGTGCCCATGGCGACATGCAACGGGCTCACCGACAGGCCATGGCCGAAGGCGATGGTCATGGCGTTGATCGGTCGCCAGGGCCTGGGATAGAGCGGCTTGCCGGCCTCTTTCAGCTCGATCGGCACCGGCTTCAGGAAGCCGACGCGACCCATGAAGGCGCGCTGGGTCTCCACGCCCGCATCAAGGGCCATCTTCGCCGAGCCGATATTGGAGGAGTATTTGAAGATCTCCGGGACCGTCAGCCACCGGCGCTCGGCGTGGTAGTCGGTGATGGTGTAGCGCGAGATGCGGATCGGTTGGCGCGCGTCATAGCTGGAGCGCAGGCTGGCGGTGCCGCTGTCGAGAGCCATGGCGCTGTTGAAGATCTTGAAGGTCGAGCCCATCTCGTAGACGCCGAGGGTATTGCGGTTGAACCGGTTCTCGGGCGGCGAGGCACCGGGGCGGTTGGGGTCGAAATCCGGCAGCGAGACCATGGCCAGGATCTCGCCGGTGCGCACATCCATGACGATGCCCATGCCGCCGACGGCGGAGAATTCCTGGATCCCCTGCTGCAGCTCTTCCCTCAAGATGTGCTGCAGGCGGACATCGACGGTCAGCAGCAAGGGCTGCGTCTGGCTCTTCAGCCGCTCGTCCAGATCCCGTTCGAGCCCGGCCAATCCCCTGCCGTCGACGTCGGCGAAGCCGACGATGTGGGCGAATAGCGAGCCATCGGGGTAGATGCGCTTGTCCTCGCGCTGGAAATAGAAGCCGGGAATGCCGAGGCGATTCACCTCGTATTGCTGGCGCGGCGTCAGGTTGCGTTTGAGCCAGACGAAGTTCTTCTCGCTGGAGAGCTTGGCTTGGATCTCCTCCGCGGCGAGGCCGGGCAGCACGGAGGCGAGCTTGGCCGCCGCTTCGCCCGCATCCAGCACGTCCCTGGGATCGGCGTAGAGCGAGGCGGTGGGCAGGCTGGTCGCCAAGAGCGTGCCGTTGCGATCGACGATGGGCGCGCGATCCGGCACGAAGCCGAGCGCGCGTCGGGCTTCGGCCAGGCGCTGCGGGGCGCTCCTGGAGACCGCGATCTCGATCAGCCTGCCGCCGATGACGGTGAATGCGAGCGCGAAGACCGCGCAGGTGACGAGAAGGCGGTTGCGGCCGATTTCGAGAGCTTGCTTGGCGGCACCCTCAAAGCGCACCGACCGGCCCGGAGGCGGAGCCTCCGGCCGGTCGAGGACGACGGGCCGTGCGGTGAGAGCGGCGGTTGGATTCATCAGCGCACTTCGGACGTCCTCATCATCTGAATCATCTGAGCGGGCGCGCTCGAGGCCTCGCTCAGGACGGTGAGCACGCTCGCGATCAGCACCGAGGGGGCGTCGACTAGGCTGGCGCGCTCATGCGCCGGCTCGGCCTTGGGGGGCGGGAGGTAGCGCGCGGCCTCGATCGGCCTGGAGGGGTTCGCTGCGGGCGGGCTCGCCGGCGGCTTCGGTTGGGTCGCCTGCATGCGTTCGGGCCCGCTTACCGGCGCGGCCGAGACGAGCGGGCGCGGCTGCGGCGCGAGCTGGGTCTTTGCCGCCGGCACCGTTGCGCTGTTGGCTGCCATCGCGGCACGGGCCGGTATCGGTTTTGCCGCCGGAGCGCTCGCCGCTAGCACCGCCGCCGCAGCCATCGCCTCGCGGTCGGGCAGATTGGCGATCTGCGCGAACTGCGCCGGCACCACCGGCGACATTTCGAGATAGCGGCGCGCCATTTCCGCCAGCCGGTCCGGACGGTTGAGGAAGCTCCACTCGGCGGTCAGCACCTGGATCGCTTCCTGGTTCTCGACGATCTGTTTGTTGATGCGGGTGAAGCGCTCTTCCTGCGACTGCACCTCGTACTTGATCTGATAGAGACCGAAGCCGAGGAGGGCGGCCAATGTCAGCCAGATGAGCGTGGAACGACGGATCATGGTCTCGTCTCCTCAGAACCGGCGGCCATCGGCCAGGCCGGGGCTTGGGTCCGCTCGGCCACGCGCAGCCGAGCGGAACGGGCACGGGGATTGGCGGCCACTTCCGCCGCGCTGGGACGCAAGGCTTTGCGGGTCAGCAGGCGAAAGGAGGGCGGACGCGGCGCCTCTTCACCGGGGAGCCGACGCGAGCCCCCGGCGGCGGTGGCCGCGCGGGCCTTCATGAACTGCTTCACGCGACGATCTTCCAGCGAATGAAAAGAGACCGCGGCGAGTCTGCCGCCCGAGGCAAGCAGGTTTTCTGCGGCGCTCAAACCGCGGTCTAGTTCATCAAGCTCGTCGTTCACCTGGATGCGCAGCGCCTGGAAGGTGCGGGTGGCGGGATCGATGCCGTCCGCCGCGCGCGGCACCGCCTGGCGCACGATCTCGGCCAGCCGGAGCGTGGTTTGGATGGGCGCTTGGGCACGGGCGCCGACGATCGCGCGCGCGATCCGCCTGGCGTAGCGTTCCTCGCCGAGCTCGAAGATGAGGTCGGCCAGCGCCCGCTCGGACAGCCCGTTGACGAGATCGGCCGCCGACGGCCCCTGGCGCTCCATGCGCATGTCGAGGGGCCCGTCGGCGCGAAAAGAGAAGCCGCGCTGGGGGTCGTCCAGCTGCGGGGAGGAGACGCCGAGGTCGAGCGCCACACCGTCCACCCGCTCGAGGCCGCGACCGCGCACGAGCTCGATCATGTCGCCGAAGCGACCCTCCAAGACTTCGAGCCGGCCGGGAAAGCGTCGCTCGAGGCCCTGCCCGCGGGCGACCGCGTCCGGGTCGCGGTCGATGCCGACCACCCGGCAATCGCAGGATGCAAGCAAGGCCTCGGCATAGCCGCCGGCCCCGAAGGTGCCGTCGACATAAAGCCGGCCGGCCTGCGGCGCCAAGGCTGCCACGATCTCGGCCGGCATGACCGGGTTGTGGACCCTCGCCACCCCTTGGCTCATCGCTCGTCCTTATTCTCTTTATCTTCAGGAATGAGCGAGAGCGTCGGGCGCTGGCGCCGGGCCCTTTCCAGCGCATGGGCCTGCTGCACCTTGAAGGTCTCCGGCGCCCAGATCTGAAACGTCGCACCCTTGCCCACGAACATCGCCGTATCGGCGATCACGGCATGGGCGGCCAAGTCCTGGGGAAGCGTGATGCGCCCTTCCGGATCGAAGGCGAGCTGCTGCGCATCGGCCAAGACCGTGGTCGCCAAATCGTCCTGTTCGTCTGAGAAAAGATCGAGGCGATCCAAACTCTTAGCGATGCGCTCCATGCGGTCCATGCCGCACGCCTCGATCACCGAGAATTTGTAGGAGGGGAAGACGACGATGCCGGGAAAGCCGCTCTCCTCCAAGGCCGCGCGAAAGCTGGCCGGGACCGAAACTCGGCCCTTCTTGTCCAGTTTGTTGACGAATTTGGACAGGAACAGGCCCATCCGATCCCCTCAGCGGCCACGTCCCTGATCGAGACGGCGGCGTTAACCGAGCATCTCTGGGACATGATGGGATATCATGGGGCGATATGGGCGTCAATGGGAAATCATAGTAATCGCATGGGCCTAGACAGTAGTTCTTAAGAGAGTATCACCTACTAGATCTGCGATGGACTGGCGACAACAGGGCAATGCATCCGCGAATTGAGCAGCAACCAAGTTGCCGGAAGATTTTACTTATGTTCCCTTTATGTTCTCACATTCGACATCGCTCCGACTGCAACAGAGGAGCGGATTGGGCCGCGCCGGTACCTGTGTATGCACAAGGGCTTCCGTCCCGGTCTTGCCGCGGCGGTGCGCCGGGCGTTGGTGACCGCCTTCGCCCCGGAAATGATCGATGGCGACAATCGAGAGGGACCAGATGGCCTGTAAGCCGGGTTCTGTCCCCGCCTTCCTTGCGGAAGACGGGGGATGGCCATTCATCTGGGACGCCCGTTGCCGGGCGCCTCGCGCGACCAACCCGGGCGGCGACGCGGGAATGCGCTTGGCCCCGTGCCTTGCGGCTCGGGGCGTGCCGCCCCTATTCGGTCTTGCTCCCGGTGGGGTTTGCCGTGCCGTCCCCGTTGCCGGGGCCGCGGTGCGCTCTTACCGCACCCTTTCACCCTTGCCTGTCGGCCTAGGCCAACAGGCGGTTTGCTTTCTGTGGCACTTTCCCTAGGGTTGCCCCCGCCGGGCGTTACCCGGCACCGTTTTCCCGTGGAGCCCGGACTTTCCTCCCCCCTTCTGGGCGTGAGCCCAGAAGAAAGGCGGCCATCCGGCCATCTGGTCCGAGCCCGCATGTAGGCCCATCGACGCGGGGGGTCAAGCGAGGCGCGCGCACCCCCCCTGTCCTGCTGCGCGCGCCAGCACCTACTGAAACAGCCGCGCTTCCTTCAGCTGGTCATAGGCGGCATTGATCTGTGCCAGCTTCTCGGTTGCGACCTGCACCGCCTCCGCCGGCATGCCGGCGGCGATGAGATAGTCGGGGTGGTGCTCGCGCACCAGGCGGCGATAGGCGCGCTTGATCTCCTCCAGGCTGGCGTCCGGGGCGACGCCGAGGAGCTCGCAAGGCGGACATTCATCGGCGCCGACATTGCTCACGCGGATGCGCTCGAACTCCTGATCGGAGAAGCCGAAGATGCGGGCCACTTCGCGGAGGTAGGCAAGCTCCGCCGGGTTGACGACACCGTCGGCCTTGGCGATGTGGAAGAGGCAATCGATGAGCTGCTCCAAGACCGGCGAGCCCGGCCCGAACAGGCCCGCGACCTGGCGGGCGTAGGCTTCGTAGCCGGCGGAGTCCCGGCGCGCCAGGTCGAAGACCCGCTGCACGCTGGGCGCATCCGCCTCGTCCACATGGAAGACCTCGCGGAAGGCGCGGACCTCGTCGCGGGTGACCACGCCGTCGGCCTTCGCCATCTTCGCGCCGAGCGCCACGACCCCGATGGTGAAGGCCACCGTCTTCGTTGGATCGCCGCCATCGCCGGCCAGGTCGGCGCGCAGGTGGTCGTAGGCATGGCCGGCGAGCGCACCCAGGAGCGCCCCCATCGGCCCGCCCAAGGCGAATCCGGCCGCGCCGCCGATGATCTTGCCCCAGAGGCTCATCCGACCGTCCGTCCTAGAGTCCGACCTGCCGCATCATGCGCCCCAGCACCTTGGCGCTGTCGAAATGCTCGACGGCGATTTCACGTGCGGCGCGGCAATGTCCGGCATAGTCGGAATTGATCGCCTCCAAGGCGGCGAAGATGTCGTCCCAGTCTTGGAAGGCAAACAAGCCGCGCCCGGTGGGCGTGCGCTTCTCGAAGGCGGTCGACTGGGTGATCACCGGCCGGCCGGAGGCGAGGTAGCACACGCTGCGATCGCTGAACCAGCCCGAGCGGCCGCGCACGTAAATGTCCTTCGCCACGGTGAATTCGCCGCGCGAATCGCCGATGAATCCCGCATAGGCATCGAAGCTGGAGGAGACCGGCACGGGGTCGACCACATCCCATCCGCTCTTTGCCACCTCGGCATTGACGCCGGGGTTGGGCGTGATCATGGCCAACCGGAACCGCTGCTTCGTGCGATTCGGCAAATCGAGGAACCTCAAGAAGTTGCCGTGCTTCGACCATTGATAGCGTTCGCCAGCGAACTCGATGTCCTTGATCGAGTGCTGCCAGGTGGCGATCGTGCTGAACTGGGCCGGTTCGCGGGCGAAGTCCTGGGGCCAGATGTCGGGGATGACCGGCGGCCGGGTCTTCAGCCAGGTGCGCGTGCCCAGCGGCACCGGGCAATCCGGATCGCCCAGATTCTCGCCGATCGTGTAGAGCACGTTATGGGCGTCGATATAGGTGGCCGAGGCGGCGTCTCCCTTGGCGAGCTTGATCTGCTCAAAGATCGGATCGGTGTCCACCAGGATGCGCACCGGGCATGCCATGTGCTCATCGCGCAGCTTGGTGGTGCCGCAGAGATTGATGAGCGCATCGGCCTCGCCATATAGGCGGAACAGCGCCTCCTTGCTCAACCCATGATACGAATCCGGACGCGTCGGATCCCAATACGCCCAGCGGTCGCCCATGCCGAACCGCTCCATCATCTGGCGGATGAAGCCGATATTGTAGGTGGCATCCCACACCACGCTGTTCTCTCGGGGCGAGTAGGGGTTGGCACCGTTATCCTCGATGTACCAGGCATCGTAGCCGAGCCGCCGCAAGCCGAGGACGTAGTGAATCGCCTCCATGGCGACGCCCGCCAGCGGCATCAGGCCATAGTAATGCAGCACGAGGACGGTCTTGGCGCGGGGCATGGAAAGGAGGCTCCGGCGGGGGGCGGGGGACACTAGCCCGGATTGCGCGCCACTTGTACCCGCTCAACTGTGGCGCTCTTGCGGCAGGCTCCGCCGGCCGGAGGCCGCCATGACAGGGCGCGCCCGCGACAACCGGCGATTGCTCCCTGCGATGCCGACGGTGATACTGCGTCCAAGACGCCTCGGGGGGAACCTCGCTGAAGTTCGCCGTCATCCTTGGGCTCATGCTTGTCTTGCTCGCCGGGCGAAGCTGGGGCGAGACCCTGCGCGCCTCCCATCAATGGCCCGTGGGCACCGGCGATTTCCGCGACCAGGCCTTGCGGCTGCTCGCGCGCGAAGCGGCCGTGGCCAAGGTCGGCCTCGACATCAAGGTCTCCGGCGCCTCCAAGCTGTTCAAGCCGCGCGACCAATGGACGGCGCTGCAGAAGGGTCAGCTCGACATCGCGCTCTTGCCGCTCTCCTATGGCGGTGTGCGCGACCCCTCGCTGATGGCGACCTTCATGCCCGGCGTGGTCAGAAGCCACGACCAGGCCGCTCGCCTCGACGCCGCACCGTTCATGCAGGTCATCCGCACCATTGCCGAGGTCGACGGGGTCATCATCCTCTCCAATGTCTGGGTCTCGGGTGGAATCGTTTCGCGCGGCGGCTGCGTGCGCGAGCCGAAGGACCTGGCTGGACGTGCCGTCAGGGTTGCCGGGCGCTTCTACGAGCTGATGGCGGTGGCGGCGGGTGCGACGCGCGCCGAGTTGGCTCCGCCCGATCTCTACGGCGCCTTGCAGACCGGCCTCATCGAGGCGGTGATGGGCAGTTCCGACAGCCTGGTGCAGCTCAAGCTCTATGAGCAGGCGCAATGCCTGACGGCACCCGACGACAAGGGTGTGTGGTTCCTCTACGAGCCGATCGTGATGGCGAAGGAGACCTATGAGCGGCTGAGCGAGGTGCAGCAGAAGGCGCTCATCGCGGCCGCGACCAAGGCCGAGGCCTTCGCCATGGAGGCGGCACGGGCGGCCGACCAGGTGATGATCGACACCTATCGCAAGAACGGTGTCGAAGTCACCTTCATGACCGTCGAAGAAGCCGAAGCGTGGCGCGAGCTCGCTATCTCCTCGGCGCATGAGACCTTCAAGCAGGAGGTGCCCGCCGGCGCCGTGCTCCTCGATCTGGCGCGCAGGGTGCAGTAGGAGCAGGCAATCTGCATAAGAATTGGGCGAGCATGCGTTGCGGGGGGCGCATGCCTGCTGCGCGCCGCATCGTCGGTCTTGATCGACGCGGGCTGCATCACCATTTGCTTTCGGCTAAGGGCTCGCTCAAGAGCCGAGCTCAGCGGCGGCCGCGATCGCCGTATCCAGCGCAAGTAAGGGAAGGAAGCGACCACGGGCCCGGATCATTCCGGTCTCCGGGAGTTCGCATGCAGGTCATTCGCCCACTCGTGCCGATCGAAGCGTCGAGCATGCGCGAGCATTTTCTGCGCTTGCGCGATGAAGACCGCTATCTCAGATTCGGGGGGCCGGCGCGCGAGGGGATGGTCGATCGCTATCTGGCCGGGATCGATTGGACGCATTCGATTCGGCTCGGATGCTTTCTCGATGCCACACTCCGCGGCTTGGCCGAACTGGTCAGGAGCGGCGAGCACGCGGCCGAGCTTGCGCTCACCGTCGAGGCGCCGTTTCAGCATCGAGGCATCGCCTCCGATCTCTTGCGGCGGGTTCTGGTCCTCGCCCGCAACCGCGGCGTTCGTCAGATCATCTCTTACTGCCTCGCCGACAATCAGAACATGCGCGGTCTTGTCCGCAAGTTCACCGGACGCATCGAATTCGACGGCGCCAACGCCGCCGCGCATTTCTCCACCGGCGTCGCCAACCCGCTCTCCTTCTGGCATGAGAGCGTGCAATCGGCCAACGGCCTCGTTGGCAGCCTCGCCCAGCAGCTGATCGGCCGCGGCCAGGCCGCTGCCGGCGGCTCCGAGCCGGCGCCGAAACCGATTTCGTAATTCGTCATTTGCCGGGCTTGACCCGTCGCTGTTCGGTTCGGCGTCTTGCGCATCGACGCGACATATTTGCTTTCGACTGAATTGATACAAATGGTCATGCGCGGGCTTAACCCGCGCATCCACGTCTTCCGTCGAGCAACGGCACCACGTGGATGCGCGGGGAGGGTCAGGGAGGGGTGATCCTCACCCCTCCCAAAGTCCACCCCCGTCAAGTCCGCGCATGACGACGAAATGCACTGTTCCCTCCCCCGTGAAACGGCACTAAAACCAGGTCCGGACGCGGGGGGCGAGGAACCGATGGCGAGCGCGATGGCTGAAGGGCGCTGGGAGTTCTGGATCGACCGGGGCGGCACCTTCACCGACGTGGTGGCGAAGCGGCCCGACGGGGGCATTCTCACGCACAAGCTGCTCTCCGATAATCCCGAGCGCTATGCCGATGCGGCGATCCAGGGCATCCGCGAGCTCCTGGACCTGGCACCGGGCGAGATGATCCCGCCGGAGATGATCGGCGCGGTCAAGATGGGCACCACGGTTGCGACCAATGCGCTTCTGGAGCGCAAGGGCGAGCCTACCGTGCTGGTGATCAATCAGGGCTTCGGCGATGCGCTCCGCATCGCCTATCAGAATCGCCCGCACCTCTTCACCCGACGCATCCAGCTGCCGGAGCTCCTGTATCGACTTGTGGTCGAGGTCAGGGGACGCATCGGCGCCCATGGCGAGGAGCTGGCGCCGCTCGACCTCGAGGCCGCACGCACCGGTCTTGCCGCCGCCTATGCCGATGGCATTCGCGCCTGCGCGATCGTGCTCATGCACGGCTATCGTCATGGCGAGCACGAACGGCGTCTGGGCGCGCTCGCCCGCGAGATCGGTTTCAGCCAAATCTCCGTGAGCCATGCCGTGAGCCCGCTCATGAAGCTGGTCGGCCGCGGCGATACCACGGTGGTCGATGCCTATCTCTCGCCGATCCTCAGGCGTTATGTCGATCGCGTGGCGGCCGAGCTCGGCTCGACGCGCCTCATGTTCATGCAATCGAATGGCGGATTGACCGACGCAAGGCTGTTCCAGGGCAAGGACTCGATCCTGTCGGGACCGGCCGGCGGCATCGTCGGCGCGGTCGAGACCAGCCGCGGCGCCGGCTTCGAGCGGATCATCGGCTTCGACATGGGCGGCACGTCGACCGACGTGTCGCACTTCTCCGGCGAGCTCGAGCGCACCTTCGAGACCATGGTCGCGGGCGTGCGCATGCGGGCGCCGATGATGCGCATCAACACGGTGGCCGCCGGCGGCGGCTCGGTCTTGTTCTTCGACGGAGCGCGCTACCGCGTCGGACCGGAATCGGCCGGCGCCAATCCAGGCCCCGCTTGCTACCGCCGCGGCGGACCGCTCACCGTGACCGACGCCAATGTGATGCTGGGCAAGCTCCGGCCGGAGTTCTTTCCCCACGTCTTCGGCCCCTCGGGCGACAAGCCGCTCGACGCCGAGATCGTGCGGGCCAAATTCGCCCTGCTCGCCCGTGAGATCAAGGAGGCGACCGGCAACGACCGTTCGCCCGTCGCAGTGGCGGAGGGCTTTCTCGACATCGCGGTTGCCAATATGGCGAATGCCATCAAGCAGATCTCCGTGCAGCGCGGCCACGACGTGACCAAGTACACGCTCACCTGCTTCGGCGGCGCCGGCGGGCAGCATGCGTGCCTGGTCGCCGATCAGCTCGGCATGCAGACCATCTACATCCACCCCTATGCCGGCGTGCTGTCCGCCTATGGCATGGGATTGGCCGATATCCGGGTCCTGCGCCAGCGCGCGGTCGAGGAGCCGTTGACGGACGCGCTGATCCCCGAGCTGGCGCAATGGCTGGGTGGACTTGAAAGCGAAGGCCGCGCCGAGATGGCAAGCCAGGGCGTGGAGGCGGGCCAGACCCAGGCGCTCCTGAAGGTGCATGTCCGCTACGAGGGCAGCGACACCGCGACCATTGTCGACTTCGCCGACCGCGCCGGCATCCTCGGCGCATTCGAATCCCTGCACCGGCAACGCTACGGCTTCACCATGGCGGGCAAGGGCCATGTCGTCGAGGCGGTCTCGGTCGAGGTGATCGGCAAGGCCGCCGGCGTCGCCCCAACCCCGGCCAAGGTCCCCCGGGCGGCGGCGCTGCCGAAGCCGCTCGCGGTCGAGCCGGTCCATGGCGGCGGTCAGGTGCATCGCGCCCCCTTCTACGATCGCGAGCTCTTCTTGCCCGGCGCCGTCATCGATGGTCCCGCGATCCTCATCGAGGCCAATGCGACGACCATGGTCGAGCCGGGCTGGCAGGCGCGCGTCACGGCGGCGAATCATCTCGTGCTGAAGCGGGTCGTACCCTTGGCTCGGCGCCGGGCCATCGGCACCGAGGCCGATCCGGTGATGCTCGAGGTCTTCAACAATCTCTTCATGTCGATCGCCGAGCAGATGGGCGTGGTGCTGGCGAACACCGCCTACTCGGTCAACATCAAGGAGCGTCTCGACTTCTCCTGCGCGCTCTTCGACCGCGAGGGCAACCTCATCGCCAACGCCCCGCACATGCCGGTGCATTTGGGATCGATGGGCGAGAGCGTGGAGACGGTCATCCGCAACAACCGGGGCAAGTTCCGGCCGGGCGACGCCTATGTGCTGAACGCGCCCTACAATGGCGGCACGCATCTGCCCGACATCACCGTGGTGACGCCTGTTTTCGACCGCGGCGACGCCCGCATCCTGTTCTGGGTGGCGAGCCGCGGGCACCATGCCGATGTCGGCGGCATCACACCGGGCTCGATGCCGCCCGACAGCCGCACGGTCGACGAGGAGGGCGTGCTCATCGACAATTTCCAGCTGGTCGATCGCGGCCGCTTCCGCGAAGCCGAGCTCTTGGCGCTGCTGCGGTCGGGGCCGTTCCCGGCGCGCAACCCCCAGCAGAACCTGGCCGACCTGCAGGCCGAGGTCGCCGCCAATGCCAAGGGAGTGGCCGAGCTCCATCGCATGGTGGATGAGTTCGGGCTGGACGTGGTCGAGGCCTATATGCGCCATGTGCAGGCGAACGCCGAGGAGCAGGTGAAGCGCGTGCTCGACGTGCTCGCCGATGGCAGCTTCGCCTATGAGATGGATGACGGCAGCGTCATCAAGGTCAGGATCTCGATCGACAAGGAACGACGCACGGCGAAGGTGGATTTCACCGGCACCAGCCCGCAGCAGCCGAGCAACTACAACGCGCCGTCGGCCATCTGCAAGGCCGCCGTCCTCTACGTCTTCCGCACGTTGGTCGATGACGACATCCCGATGAATGCCGGCTGCATCAAGCCGATCGAGATCGTGATCCCGGAAGGCTCCATGCTGAACCCGCGCTATCCGGCGGCCGTGGTCGCGGGCAATGTGGAAACCAGCCAGTGCGTCACCGACGCGCTCTATGGCGCGCTCGGCGTCATGGCTGCCGCCCAAGGCACGATGAACAACTTCACCTTCGGCAATGATCGCTACCAGTACTACGAGACCATCGCCGGCGGCTCCGGCGCCGGTCCGGATTTCGACGGCACCGATGCCGTGCACACGCACATGACCAATTCGCGCCTGACCGATCCGGAGGTGCTGGAATGGCGCTTTCCGGTGGTTGTCGACAGCTTCCGCATCCGGCGCGGGTCGGGCGGCGGCGGTCGCCATCGGGGCGGCGACGGGGTCATCCGACGCATTCGCTTCAAGGAGAAGATGACCGCCTCGATCCTTGCCAATCACCGCCGCGTGCCGCCCTACGGCATGGCCGGAGGCGAGCCGGGTCACGTCGGCTTGACCTATGTCGAGCGCGCCGATGGCAGCCGGACCGAGCTCGCCTTCCGCGACAAGGCCGAGGTGGAGCCGGGCGACGTGTTCGTCATCGAGACCCCCGGCGGCGGCGGCTTCGGGCGCGCCGAACGGGCGAAGCAGGCTGCCGATTAAGCGCCGGCTTCCGGCCTCGATGCACAGCCTTACCCATGTTTCAGGGTGAGGCGGATGGCCTCACGGTCCTGTGATCTCGATAGTGGCCCGGTTGCTCCGTCCTGGGGGCGACCCTAGGATACGCGCCGATCATCTCGTGTCCAAGCCACGAGACGGACCAAAAACAGGGAGTGAGGCATGAAACGCGCATTGGCCGTGACGCTGTTGGGCGCGCTCCTGTGCGGGACCGCCGCTGAGGCCCAGACCCATCTCCGCATCGGGCTCTCGGAAGATCCCGACAGCTTCGATCCGACGCCGGGCAATTCCTATGTCGGCCGCATCGTCTTCATGTCGCTCTGCGACAAGCTCTTGGACGCCGACAAGAAGGCGCAGATCGTGCCGATGCTGGCGACCGAATGGAGCTGGGCTCCCGATCTCCTGTCGGTCACCCTCAAGCTCAGGCAGGGTGTGAAGTTCCAGGACGGCGAGCCCTTCGACGCGGCGGCGGCGAAGTTTACCTTGGAGCGCCATCTGACCCAGGCGGATTCGCGCCGCAAGAGCGAGATCCAGCAGATCAAATCCATCGACATCGTCGATCCGCAGACGATCAAGCTCGGTCTCGAGGTGCCGTTCGTCGCACTCTTGGCGCAGTTGGCCGACCGCGCCGGCATCATGATCTCGCCCAAGGCGGCGAAGGCGCTCGGGCCTGAGTTCGGCCAGAAGCCGGTCTGCGCCGGCCCCTATAAGCTGGTCGAGCGGGTGCCCCAGGACCGCATCGTGCTAGAGCGCTTCGCCGACTATTGGGACAAGGACAAGATCCACATCGACAAGATCACCTTCCTGCCCGTGGTCGACGACCAGGCGCGGATCGCCAGCGTGCAGACCGGCCAACTCGAGATGATGGAGCGTCTGCCCGCCGCCGATATCGACCGGGTGAAGAAGGATAGCCGCCTCAAATTCTACGGCACGGTGGGCTTGAGCTATCAGGCGCTCACCTTCAATCCCGGCCTGGGCGACGGCTCGAAGATTTCGATCAACCGCGACCCACGCATCCGCCAGGCGCTCGAGCTCTCCCTCGACCGCGACGCCATCAACCAGGTGGTCTTCAACGGCGCGGCGCTGGCAGGCAACCAGTGGCAGTCGCCGGCGAGCCCCTGGTATGTGAAGTCGGTGCCGATCCCCAAGCGTGACCTTATCAAGGCGAAGGCGCTCCTGGCCGAGGCGGGCCAACCCAACCCCAGCTTCACCATGCTCTTGCCCAATGGCGGCGAGGTCATGCGCGTGGCCGAGGTCATGCAGGCGATGGCCAAGGAATCCGGCTTCGACATCAAGCTCTTGGTGACCGAGTTCCAGACCTCCCTGCAGCGCGCCTACAAGGGCGACTTCGAGGCCTTCCTCATCGGCTGGAGCGGCCGCATCGATCCCGACGGCAACATCCACGTCTTCAACCATTGCGGCGGCGCGCAGAATTATGGCGGCTATTGCACGCCGGAGATGGACAAGCTCCTGGACGAGGCCCGCACCAAGGCCGGCATGGAGGAGCGTTATGCGGTCTATGAGAAGGTGATGCAGATGCAAGTCAGGGACGTGCCGCGCATCTACCTCTATCACCAGCAGTATCTGTTCGCCTCGACCACGCGGCTCACCGGCTTCGAGCCCTATCCCGACGGCCTCATCCGCCCGCAGGGCCTGAAGCTGAACTGATCGAAGCAGCGCCCCTCTCCCCGAACAAGCCGGGGAGGGGGCCACTCCCCTACGCTCGCATCCTGATCGACATGTTCCTCAGTGTATGACGGAGGCTTGGATCGCTGCCGTGCGTGCTTCGACAAGCTCAGCATGAGGTTGTTCTTTTTTCCACTTCGATCTCGATGCCACGCACACCCTCCCTCATCCTGAGCTTTCTGTCGAAGGACGCACACCCGGTATGCAGGTGTCGCCTCATCCGACGAACGTCTCGGTCAGGACACTAGCCCGAACTTTACCCTGTGTTTTGCGATAAGCGCTTGAGCTGTTTGACTGTCTGCGGCTTTTCGGCTGCTTTTGTGTCCATGTAGATAGAGGGATATTACTTGACATGGCGCCAGCTTGGTGATTCAAGCTCGTCATGTTCA